>NZ_JAQEVU010000019.1:0-1861 GCF_027694345.1 Varibaculum timonense | reverse complement strand
AGGTCAATCCGTGAAAATCCGCGATTCCGGACACACTTTTTGACCCTTAACCCAGATTGCACGCGTGGGGATTGAGGGTGTGAATCCCACTGTCGTGGGTTTGATGAGGTAGTCGATGTTGCGGAAGCTTTGGCATCGGCGTGCGTTGTGCTCCGTACGTTGTTTCAAAAACGGGTTTCATCAAACGGAACAAAACCTGGGACACTTCATATCCCACCCCAGGCCTAATGACTTGGGTGCAGCGGCAACGCTCATCCGATTTAGGCAGAGTCGTTGCAGGATCCAGTGGGTCACCTGGTCCGTGGTCTTTGAATTGTCGGGCGCGCAGGCAAGGCCAGCACGGAAGATCTTCTGCAAGCAACGCTTGTTGGTGCACCGGTAGCGTGGAAGGCGCACATGAAGTTGTTGGGTGGCCGACGATGGGCAGATCGACCAGGCTGCGGATGACGTGGTCGCGGAATACTCCAGGCTGCCCGCAGGTAGGGCATTCATTGATCGGCTCGACGGGTTCGGCTTCAATAACAGTGACGTCACCGTTTTCTGTGGCACCGGTGATAGTAGTTCCTAGTTTTGCGGTGCGGCAGATGGTATCGACGATGACATTTCCGTTAGGCTGCACAGTAGGTCCTTAGTTTTGTACGGATGGATTAGATACCTTTTTCCTACAAAGCCAAGGACCCCAATATCTTGTGCCACGCCCGAACCCCCGGCGAACTAATCAATGCACTCTAAAACCGGAAGAGCCCTTTTAGTACTACTGGTGGATTTCGGTTTTGGTGGGGATTAACGCCGCCGGCTTCGGTTTTTCCGTTGAGGAGGTCGTTGACTACTTCCCGATGGTGAAATGGGTCGATGGTGAGGTAGAGAGGAACCAGTCACCTGGAAGAGATCGATCCAGTCGTTGGTGTGCAATCTGGGAGGTAGGGTCGCGGGGTCGATTCCTCGCGAGCGCAACCATGATTGTGTTTCTGAACGTGATGAAAACAACCCTGCCCTTCGGAGAATTTCCCCTATCCCGCGTCCCCGGGCAGTGAAAACGGTGTGCACCATCGCCTGAAAGGCTTTGCGCTGCTCTATCGGAATCTTCGGGTCACCCACCCGGCGGATCACTAAGATCCCCCCGTCAACGTTTGGCTGTGGCCGGAAAGCAGACCTTGGTACCCGAGAACCCAGGTGAAATGTGAACCATGGGGACCACTGAGCCGTCATCATCGTGCTTGCGCCTACCCCGGCCCGGCGGCGAGCGACTTCCCACTGCATGAGGAGTACAGCGTCAGTCCATGCTGGCGCATGCAGCAACTTTCGAAGAATGGCAGTGGTGAGGTGAAAGGGAATGTTTCCCACAATGACGCAGGGAGTGGCGGGTAACCGGAAGTTAAGGAAATCATCATGGACCACTTCGACCGCCGCCGAGGAGGTTTCTTGTGTGATTTTGGCAGCTAGTTTTGCGTCCACTTCAACTGCCGTTATCGCCCTCCCCAAGTGGGCCATCGGGTGAGTGAGGGCACCGCTTCCTGGTCCGATCTCAATGATGGGGCCGGAGGTTTGTTTCACAAGGTCGATGATGGAGTTGATGATCTTGTGGTTGGTGAGAAAATTTTGGCCATGCTCGTGACGGCCGTGTCCGTATGCAGACATCAGGTGTGCTCCTTGGATTTGAAAGGGAGCCGGGCATGACAAATAGCCGCCCGGCTAAAGGACCGGAGCGGTTTTTAACCTACGGGGTAGGAAACCGCCTTAGCGGTTGGTGCGCAACCGCAAGAAAGCGGTACCTGAAATCAACATGGGTCTAATTATATCCATTTAAAGGGTTAAGGGTCAAAATGTGTGTCTGGCTCGGCGTGTCGCGGGGGTTAGATTT
>NZ_JAQEVU010000018.1:0-3110 GCF_027694345.1 Varibaculum timonense | reverse complement strand
GGGGGGCGGTAAACCGTTTGGGGGTTATTTCTTTTAGTATTTACGGGTTCGGGGTTACTTTATTTTTTGTAATCCTTTACCTGTTTGGTTAGTCCTTGCGGCGTTTAACGGTTAGTACCACGCCCGCGGACACTAGAATCAAGCCCAGCACCGACACCAGGAGAATCCCCTGAGCACCGGTAAGCGGCAGGCCCGGGTTCTTATAGTTAGTAATCTTGACCAGGCTGCCATCATTTTCGACCGCGGTAGTCAGGTCGGTAACCGTGCCTGCCTTGGTCAAAGAGAACTTAATCGGTTGCGGTAGCTTCTGGTAACCAGCCGGAGCCTGTGTCTCTACCAAACAATAAGGATGCTGCTCGCCTTCAGCTACCTCTTTGCCATCAACAAAGTTAGTCAAATGCAGACCCTTGATACTAACCAAACCATTCTCGCCGGTTTCCTCAGAGGTCTTGATTTCAGTGTCATAACTAGAACAATCCTTCTTCTCAGAGTTATCTAGGTAAACAGTGAAAACAGCACCCTTTAAGGCGCCGTCATCTTTATTAACCTTCTTGATTACAATATCGCCGAACTTGGTTTCAACCTTAGGAGAATCAACCGGCTTATCGTGCTTCTTAGCCCAATCGTTCGGGTAGAGCTTGGCCTGGTTAGGAATCACGCCATTATCAGAATTCTGCTTCACAGTAGCAATAAGTTCTAGCTCAACCTTCGCGCCAGCAGCGATAGTATCCAAAGTAGTACCCTTAAACGATACCGTCACCTTATCCTGCTTAGGATCACCAGTTTGCTCTTTAGTAAGCGTATAACCATTCTCATCGGCATTAACCGCTTGACCTTTTACTTTTACGGTGACCGACTTATAAGTCAGGTTAGGATCTAAAGTATCAACAATCTCGTAAACCCCGCCCAGATCCTTGCTATCCATTTTGCCGTCACCGTTAGTATCAGCACCGGTAGAAGTAGTAGAAATCGTGTAAACGATATCATCACCAACGTTCTTACCCGCGTCCTTAACCGTCTTGTCTAACTCATTAACCTGGTTCTTCGGATAAACATGAACATCCTTGTTCAAACCAGTGCCATCAGGCTTGGTCATCGGCATAGAAACCGCGAACGGAGCCGCCGGAGTCACCTTAGCCTTATCAACAGCAGTGTCATCAGAAGTCTTAAGGTTACCAGAGCCAGCTAAATCCTCAACCACTACATAAACACCATTATCCAAACCTTTGTTCTCAACCGTAAACCGCGCTTCGCCCTTTTTATCAGTAGTCATCTCAGCCGGGTTAGCAGCCTTTAAAGTGTACTTCTTACCATCAAGTTCGATGCCTTTTTCTACCACGTCGGCTGGCAGGGTCATGTTCCCAATCTTGGAAGCAACCTCTACCCCATCGTTAGTATTAACATCAACGCCCTCAACCTGATATAGCTTGAACTTCACACCCTGCAAAGGCTTCTGCGAAGTCAAGGTCTTAAGCTGCTCCTCGGTAAGCGCGGTGCCATCATGAGGCAAACTACTAGTAGCACCCAGATACTTATGCACCGTAAGCGAATTCCACTCCGCAATCGCAGCACTAGCGCCGCCAACACCCGCCAGGCCTAGCAAGCCGACCGCTAAAGCGGTCGCTAAACCAAACAAACGTTTCCTTAAACTCATCACTTTTTCCTTTCAAATAAAGTAACCCCAACAGCCACCCCGAGCAGCAAGACCCCTGCCAGTAACACCTGCAAAGACCCCGCCAACCCAGACAAAGGCAACCGTCCCTCGGGATAATTAACAACCGTCAAGGACTTATCCCCGCCGGTAACAGTATTCACACTCCCCTTTCCAGAAATAACCTTAACCTTACCCGAACCATCAACCATGAAAACAACCGGCTGAGGAAGCAACGCATACCCCCTCACCGTGGCCGTCTCCTTCAAGATGTACTTTTGATTCGGCAAAACCTTAAACCTAACCTTCCCATCCGCCCCAGTAGTCAGGGTCTGCTCGACCCCAGGCACGCCCTCACGGTACAGGTCAAACCCTACCCCCTCCATGGGGTCGCCCTTATCCGAGACCTTGTTAAGCGCAATCTCTACCTCGGCGCGCTGGTTATAACGCACAAACGTAAACGAGGGATTATCACCCGTAGGAGAAACCTCCCATGCCGGGTTATTCTCTTCCAAGCGATAACCATCCGGAGCCTTAGTCTCCTGAACCGTATATTTCGCACCCAAAGTCAAACCCGTAAACGTCGCGAGGCCAACCTCATTAGTAGTAAGCGTCTCCCTGGTTCCGTCGGGCTTGGTCAAAGTGAACTCCGCGCCCTTTAGGGCCTTACCAGTTTCTTTCGATAGTTTCGAAACCGTGACCCTACCAGTGTCCTTACTATTAGGAACCTCCAAAGTAATCAAACCAGTAAACCCATCAAGCAAAGCATAATCCGAAACCCTAACCGACACCGCGTTAGACTTCGCCACATACCCCTTAGGAGCCTGAACCTCTTTCAGCTTATAGACCTTGTCCGGATCCAGCTTCACCCCAGCCGGAAGCTCCACCAGGCCATCATCACCAGTAGTAAGACCGGCAGCGACCTCGGTAGTCTCGTCCTCTTCAAACAAGGTAAAACTAGCGCCTTCAAGGGGGATTACCACATCGAAAGTGTCAGCAACCAAACCAGGCCGCTTAACCGCGCCCTTATTCTCACTCGCTACCTTATCCGCAGCATCAGAAGAAACCCCCCTAACCAACGGCTCAAACTTAAACACCCGCAAACGAGAAGGCTTATTATTCGCCGTCCAAGTAAACTGCTGCGCCCGATAATCATCAACCACAAACTCATATTGCGCATTCGGGTCCACAAAATACCCGGCAGGGGCCTTGAGCTCCTTCACCCGGTAAACCCCACCAGCAAGACCAGTAAACTCAACCTGACCCGAAACATTCGTCTCTTTAACCTCTGAGGGTGTATCCGGCCAAGAACCATCCCCGGCCTGCTTGAACAACCCAAACTCGGCGCCCTTAAGGAACCGGCCAGCACCCGCGTCAGTATCCGAGGCCGTAGGGTCAACCTTGGTGACCACAATCGAGGACTCCTTCTTCGACTCCTCATTAGGAACCAACAACTCAC
>NZ_JAQEVU010000017.1:0-3292 GCF_027694345.1 Varibaculum timonense | reverse complement strand
GATAAAGTCCGTATAATTGTGTAAAAGTAAAAAGGCCATATAACAGTCCTTTTACGGTACAATGTTTTTAACGACAAAAACATACCCAGGAGGACTTTTACATGACCCAAGTACATTTTACACTGAAAAGCGAAGAGATTCAAAGCATTATTGAATATTCTGTAAAGGATGACGTTTCTAAAAATATTTTAACAACGGTATTTAATCAACTAATGGAAAATCAACGAACAGAATATATTCAAGCAAAAGAATATGAACGAACAGAAAACCGACAAAGTCAACGAAATGGCTATTATGAGCGCAGCTTTACGACACGTGTAGGCACGCTAGAATTAAAAGTACCCAGAACACGTGATGGCCATTTTTCACCCACAGTGTTTGAACGTTATCAACGAAACGAAAAAGCCCTCATGGCTTCAATGTTGGAAATGTATGTATCAGGCGTTTCAACTCGTAAAGTATCAAAAATTGTGGAAGAACTTTGTGGTAAATCCGTCTCTAAGTCCTTCGTTTCTAGCTTAACAGAACAGCTAGAACCTATGGTTAACGAGTGGCAGAATCGTTTATTATCAGAAAAAAATTATCCTTACTTAATGACCGATGTACTCTATATAAAAGTACGAGAAGAAAATCGAGTACTCTCAAAAAGCTGTCATATAGCGATTGGAATAACCAAAGATGGCGACCGTGAAATTATCGGCTTCATGATTCAAAGTGGCGAAAGCGAAGAGACCTGGACAACATTTTTTGAATACCTAAAAGAACGCGGTTTACAAGGTACGGAACTCGTTATTTCTGATGCGCACAAAGGATTAGTCTCTGCCATTAGAAAATCCTTCACCAACGTAAGTTGGCAAAGATGCCAAGTTCACTTCCTAAGAAATATCTTTACCACCATTCCTAAAAAAAATTCAAAATCTTTCAGAGAAGCTGTTAAAGGAATTTTTAAGTTCACAGATATTAACTTAGCGCGTGAGGCTAAAAATCGATTGATTCATGATTATATCGATCAACCAAAATATTCAAAAGCTTGCGCATCATTGGATGATGGATTCGAAGACGCCTTTCAATATACCGTACAAGGAAATTCCCACAATCGACTAAAGAGTACCAATCTAATTGAACGACTGAATCAAGAAGTACGCAGAAGAGAAAAGATTATTCGCATCTTCCCCAATCAAACATCAGCCAATCGCTTAATTGGAGCCGTTCTTATGGACCTACATGATGAATGGATTTATTCTTCAAGAAAATACATCAATTTTGATAAGTAGAAATGGTAAAAACATTGTATAGCATTTTACACAGGAGTCTGGACTTGACTGAGTTTATGGAAGAAGTTTTAATTGATGATAATATGGTTTTTGATATTGATAATTTAAAAGGATTTCTTAATGATACCAGTTCATTTGGGTTTATAGCTAAAGAAAATAATAAAATTATAGGATTTGCATATTGCTATACACTTTTAAGACCTGATGGAAAAACAATGTTTTATTTACACTCAATAGGAATGTTACCTAACTATCAAGACAAAGGTTATGGTTCAAAATTATTATCTTTTATTAAGGAATATTCTAAAGAGATTGGTTGTTCTGAAATGTTTTTAATAACTGATAAAGGTAATCCTAGAGCTTGCCATGTATATGAAAAATTAGGTGGTAAAAATGATTATAAAGATGAAATAGTATATGTATATGATTATGAAAAAGGTGATAAATAAATGAATATAGTTGAAAATGAAATATGTATAAGAACTTTAATAGATGATGATTTTCCTTTGATGTTAAAATGGTTAACTGATGAAAGAGTATTAGAATTTTATGGTGGTAGAGATAAAAAATATACATTAGAATCATTAAAAAAACATTATACAGAGCCTTGGGAAGATGAAGTTTTTAGAGTAATTATTGAATATAACAATGTTCCTATTGGATATGGACAAATATATAAAATGTATGATGAGTTATATACTGATTATCATTATCCAAAAACTGATGAGATAGTCTATGGTATGGATCAATTTATAGGAGAGCCAAATTATTGGAGTAAAGGAATTGGTACAAGATATATTAAATTGATTTTTGAATTTTTGAAAAAAGAAAGAAATGCTAATGCAGTTATTTTAGACCCTCATAAAAATAATCCAAGAGCAATAAGGGCATACCAAAAATCTGGTTTTAGAATTATTGAAGATTTGCCAGAACATGAATTACACGAGGGCAAAAAAGAAGATTGTTATTTAATGGAATATAGATATGATGATAATGCCACAAATGTTAAGGCAATGAAATATTTAATTGAGCATTACTTTGATAATTTCAAAGTAGATAGTATTGAAATAATCGGTAGTGGTTATGATAGTGTGGCATATTTAGTTAATAATGAATACATTTTTAAAACAAAATTTAGTACTAATAAGAAAAAAGGTTATGCAAAAGAAAAAGCAATATATAATTTTTTAAATACAAATTTAGAAACTAATGTAAAAATTCCTAATATTGAATATTCGTATATTAGTGATGAATTATCTATACTAGGTTATAAAGAAATTAAAGGAACTTTTTTAACACCAGAAATTTATTCTACTATGTCAGAAGAAGAACAAAATTTGTTAAAACGAGATATTGCCAGTTTTTTAAGACAAATGCACGGTTTAGATTATACAGATATTAGTGAATGTACTATTGATAATAAACAAAATGTATTAGAAGAGTATATATTGTTGCGTGAAACTATTTATAATGATTTAACTGATATAGAAAAAGATTATATAGAAAGTTTTATGGAAAGACTAAATGCAACAACAGTTTTTGAGGGTAAAAAGTGTTTATGCCATAATGATTTTAGTTGTAATCATCTATTGTTAGATGGCAATAATAGATTAACTGGAATAATTGATTTTGGAGATTCTGGAATTATAGATGAATATTGTGATTTTATATACTTACTTGAAGATAGTGAAGAAGAAATAGGAACAAATTTTGGAGAAGATATATTAAGAATGTATGGAAATATAGATATTGAGAAAGCAAAAGAATATCAAGATATAGTTGAAGAATATTATCCTATTGAAACTATTGTTTATGGAATTAAAAATATTAAACAGGAATTTATCGAAAATGGTAGAAAAGAAATTTATAAAAGGACTTATAAAGATTGATTATATAATATATGAAAAGCTATTATAAAAGACATTAGTATTAAATAGTTTAAAAAAATGAAAAATAATAGAAGTGAGTCAAGTCCAGACTCCTGTGTAAAATGCTATACAATGTTTTTACCATTTCTA
>NZ_JAQEVU010000016.1:0-4329 GCF_027694345.1 Varibaculum timonense | reverse complement strand
ATCTTAAAACCCCAACCCCAAGAAAAACGGACACATCTCCTGAAACCACACAGGGGTGAAGTTGTTAAGATAGACCATTCAGCCTTTAGATATGATAAAAATCTGGTAAAAATCCCTGAAAGCTGGGGAAAAGTTAGCGAAATCGGTGCTGCTGCTTTTGGTGATGCACAAGCGTTGAAAGACATTCCCGACTCTTGGGGAAATGTTAAAACAATACGCGAGGTAGCTTTCGTCGGTACTGGGATAACCAAGTTGCCGGATTATTTAGGTAACCTGACTTCTGTTAAAGGCGCATTCAAAGACATGAGTTTGGGCGCTCCGGTCTTTAAGGTTGCTGATGAGCAGCTAGAACAAACCGTGCAGATGCTTAAGAATAACATTACTGACAACCATTACGTTATGGGGATTAAGGGACCGGTTTATTTGCGGCCCGAATCTGGGAAGAATCCTAATCATGTGGCGTCGGTGCCGGGCAAGATTATTATTTTGGTTGATACCAAGGTGACTGCCAAATATGTGGACGAGAACGGTAAAGAGCTAAAACCAGCAACAGAGCAGGTATTGAACACCCTCGATGGGGGAGACGAATATAATTTCTCGCCTCCCGTGATTGCCGGTTACAGCGTGCCAGAGGTGCAAAAGATTGCTCTTGATGGGGAAGATAAAGAACTAACTTTCGTTTATAAACCGGTTCCAGAATCCTTGAAGAACACCACCTATGGTTTGTTAGAGTTAAGCGGTAAGCTCACTAATGAGCCGGCAGATGAAAAAGGGAACTTCCCCAGCTCTGATATCCTTAAAGACCAGATAGGTAAAAAGCTGCGTACCGATATCACCTATGGTGGGGACGCGCCCGGCGCTGAGCTAGCTAACGGGGTTATTCGGGTAACCTATGATCCGTCCCGGGTCGAGTATGTAGAATCTGGAATTAAAGATGCCTACGGTTTTACTTCTGCTACCGTGGTCGCCCCCGGCGTCCTCGAAATAAAATTAAAAGAAAATTACGGTGCGAATCGCAGAACCTCCATCCCGATTCACTGGCGGTTAAAAGAGCGGGTTACTCCCTCGGATGGGAGCTATCCCGTCACTGCTACCTTGATAGAAACGGCTGATGATGGAACCCGTTACGTGGTTAAGCCCAACCCGGCATCCCAGCCCGGGCCGGTGAACTTGCAAGGTTACTATTTGATGCCCACCTTTATCAAAGATGCGGTAGGGTGCAGCCTGGGGGTGTGCCGTGATTATGATGAAGACGAAAATGGGCACGTAGCCGAGACCGGTAAAAACGCGGTCACCTTTACGTTCGGGATTAAAAAAGACCTGTTCCGTAACGTGAAGGGTTACACCATCACCGATGTTTTACCCGAGTACACCAAAGCAGACGGAACCACTGCTCGTGCCCAGTTCGTGGCGGAAGAAAACCCTGGCTGGACGCTTGGGGGCGACGGGGTGACTCTGACTTATACGGATAAAGATCGAATAATTCACAGCGAATACGCCGGTTTAGGCACGCTAAAGCTCCACTTCCCGGGGGCGAAAAAGCAAGAAAGAATCAACAATAGTGCCGACTTCACCCTGACTCCTGAAGAACAAGGGGCTAAAGAACCCGTAATTACCGGGTCGGCAAGAACCAGGATTAGTTTCTATAAGCCAATCGAAACCTTCCCCTCCGGGACTGCCCTCGATAAAAAAGCAGACGGGCCGCACTATGTGGACGCGGAACCCACCCTGTTTGACACCGACAGTGACCGGAAAAAAGAAATCAACTGGAGTGTTTACACCGATAACACCACCCAGACTGCTGGAATCGTGAACGTAGAAGACTACAACCTAGATAAACGGTTGCGCTATACCGGGGTAACCCCCGATCCGTTCTTTATCGGCGGGAAACTAGAAATCTTGTCCTCGAAAGATGGGGTAGACAAACATTTATATTCCATAGATATTACTGACGGTAAACGCATCGAACTGCCCGAAGAATTAACTAAATACCCTGATATTTGGTTGCGGTGGGTCAGCAAAACCCAGGCGCAGCCTGGAAAACGTACCATCAGTAAAGTACACACGCGTTTTAGGGACAGCGCTAAAAAGCTGTGCGAACAAACAAAGTGTGAAGCCCCCCTAGCTAACTCGGTACGCTCTGGTGAAAAAAAGAAAGAAGCATTCATCAACATTCGTCCCGAGGGTAAAACCATAAAAGCTCTCAAATGGAACACTTTTGAAAAACTCACCCTCACCGGTAAGACCGGTACCTATACCGTGGGCGCCGAAATAGAAACCGACTATGGTGTACCCTTGACTGCCTTTGAGCTGGTAGACGTGTTGCCCAATGGGCTAGAAGTACAAGGCGTGACCATGACCGGGACATTCGCGGCTCTGCCGGGAGCGCGGTACGAAATCGTATCTAACTGGAATAATACTGGGCGGCAAGCGGTCAGGTTCCTCGCCGACCAGGTTACCAACGTAAACGATGTTTACAACGTGGGACAGCTAGAAACCTATATCTCCAAACGTACCCCCGGCGGCTTTATGGTAAACGAAGCATTCGTGCGCGCCCAAGGGAAAATTGTCTACCTAAACAAAGTAGAAAATGACCCGGTAGCCGGGACAGGTATTTGGTCAAAGGCCGAGAATACCACCAAGGTTTCAGTCGGAGATGAAACTTATATCTACAAGCGGATACGAAAAGCCAAACCCAACGCGCCCTGGACCGACAAAATCCAGACCCTGGCAGGAGCAAACTTCGAATACCAGTTACGGCTGGGATACGGGGAAACTCCCGAACGAAACTCGGTGATATATGACCTGTTACCGGTAGCGGGAACCGAGGCGCGAGAAGGCTCTAACCTGATAAACCAATATCGCAGCGGAGCAAAAGTAACCTTCGCAATGGCAGATGGGAGCAGTGTGCCCGGCTGGAAAGCCCAATACACCTGCGATACCAATCTGACAAAAGAAACCCTTAAAGGTGCTACCTGGAACGATGAACCCTGTGGGGCAGTGACCGGTTTGAAACTAAGCACCAGCAGTGAGCAGAAGGCACGCTCCGAAGTGTGGGCAACCGTCCCCATGATTGCTGGCCCGGCGGGCGCTGATCCGCGCTCCCAAGAACACCTGGGTAAACAGGCAATAAACGACTTTTCCTCCGACGGGGAATCCCACAAAGGCACGCTGTACTCGAACCAGGTAATCAATACCCTGGTTCCACCGCCCTCCAACATTATCCTGCATAAAACCGGGTTTAAGGTAGAGGGATTCAACGTGAAAGAAGATGCTCTTGCCGGAGCGCAATTTGGTTTATACGACCCGCAAGGTGTGCTGGTTGCTACCGCAATCTCTGGCGAAGACGGGACAGTATCGTTCAACGAGGTAGACGCGAAACCCGGCTGGACAGTGCGAGAACTATCCGCACCCGAAGGCTACCAGGTTAGCGATAAATCGTTCGTACTCACCTCGACCCACTTCAGCGACAAAAACTTTACCGACCAAAACGTTTACCAAATCGATTTAGGAACAGTAAAGAACTTCAGCCGTTGGCATCCGGTTGAGCCGGTTACTGGTTCGGTGGAGTTTACTAAGGTTGATGCGCTTGGTCATGTGTTGGCTGGTGTGGAGTTTACGGTTACTCCGGTTGCGGTTGAGGAGGTTAAGTGTTCTACTGCGGGCAAGAAACCTGGGGATGAGGATTGTAATCCTGTTGGTACGGGTAGGTTTGTGGCTCCTAATTCTGCGCCGGTGACGGTTCGTTCTAATGATGATGGTTTTGTGAAGTTTTATGGTTTGCCTGCGGGTCGGTGGCGTTTGACTGAAAACGTGGGTGATCGTCACCTGCAGCCGATCGCTCCGATTGATTTCACCATTACTCGTTGTACGGGTTCGGAGTGTACTAACTTGCGGGGGCTTAAATTGACTCTTGGCGTGGGTGGAAAGGTTGTGAACGATAAAGGCGCGGTGTCTTTGTCGAAGTTGGGTGTGCGGGGCATGGCTGGTAAGGGCAAGGTGTTTGGTGAGTGGCAGCGCGGTGATGGCGTGGTTAAGGCTGGTGCTTCTTTTAATCTTTATAAGGGTAAGGGGACTGGCGAGCTTGTTAGGTCGGTAACCACCGGGGGATCGGCTGCTAATGTCATCCTCGATAATCTGGTGGTTAATCAGGTTTATACCTTGGTAGAGACTAAGGCTCCTGAGGGTTATATCAAGAATAGTGAGCCATTGTATTTCCAGGTTGGCGCGGATGGGCGGATTTTAGACGCTGATGGTAAGGCGCTGCTGGTGCAGAGTGAGTTGTTGGTTCCTAATGAGGAGTCGAAGAAGGAGTCCTCGATTGTGGTC
>NZ_JAQEVU010000015.1:0-14573 GCF_027694345.1 Varibaculum timonense | reverse complement strand
AAAAAATCCCGCGACATATGCGGACATATGTCGCGGGACATCACATGGTCGGGCTGACAGGATTTGAACCTGCGACCCCTTGACCCCCAGTCAAGTGCGCTACCAAACTGCGCCACAGCCCGTTACCTCCAAAATCTTATCTGTCCCGCCGCTATCCCAGCAAATCACCCAGACGTGATTCTTAACGCTTAAAATACCAAGCTGAAAAAACTAGCCTAAAACGCTCTCGGATAGCGTCCCTAGTAGACTGGAAAGGTGAGTGAGCAACTAGACCTGCGCCGCGCTAAAAAACCTTTCAAAGTGAAAGCGCCCTATGAGCCTTCCGGGGATCAACCCCAGGCAATCGCGCAGCTCACCCAGCGGATTAACGACGGTGAAAAGGATATTGTTCTCCTGGGGGCTACCGGGACTGGCAAATCCGCAACCTCCGCTTGGCTGGTAGAACAGGTGCAGCGTCCCACCTTAATAATGGAGCCCAATAAAACGCTGGCTGCCCAAATGGCAGCGGAACTGCGGGAACTTTTCCCCGACAATGCGGTGGAATACTTCGTTTCCTACTATGACTACTATCAGCCAGAAGCCTACGTACCCCAGTCCGATACCTATATCGAAAAAGATTCCTCAATAAATGATGAGGTAGAGCGGCTGCGGCACTCTGCCACTAACTCCTTGCTCACTCGCCGGGACGTAATCGTGGTGTCTTCGGTTTCCTGCATCTACGGTCTGGGTACTCCCCAAGAATATGTGGCGCGGATGGTGCCGCTAGAAGTGGGAATGCAAATAGAGCGTAACGAACTGCTTAAACGCTTTATTACCATGCAATACACGCGCAACGATATGGCGTTTACGCGGGGGACTTTTCGGGTGCGCGGAGACACTATCGACATCATTCCCATGTACGAGGAAATGGCAATCCGGATTGAAATGTTCGGGGATGAAATTGATTCCCTGGCCACCTTGCACCCGATAACCGGCGATGTTATCTCGGAAGAAGAATCAGTTTTCCTTTTCCCCGCCTCTCACTACGTAGCCGGCCCGGAGCGGATGCAACGCGCCCTCGACAGTATTGAGGACGAACTAGGCGAGCGGCTGAAATACTTCCGGGAGCACGGCAAACTTTTAGAAGAGCAGCGCCTGCAGATGCGCACTACCTATGACCTGGAAATGATGCGCGAAATCGGTACCTGTGCCGGTATCGAAAATTATTCTCGCCATATTGATGGGCGCGGGCCCGGCAGCCCCCCAAACACTCTTCTGGATTATTTCCCCGAGGACTTTCTGTTAATCATTGATGAATCCCATGTGACAGTGCCGCAGATAGGCGCGATGTTCCATGGGGATATGTCCCGCAAACGCACCCTGGTCGATTATGGTTTCCGTCTGCCCTCGGCTATGGATAACCGTCCTTTGAAATGGGAAGAATTCCAAGAACGCATTGGGCAAACCGTTTATCTTTCGGCCACCCCCGGAACCTATGAATTGGAGCGCTCCGATGGGGTAGTAGAACAGATTATTCGCCCCACCGGCCTGATTGACCCCAAGATTGTGGTTAAACCTACCGATGGGCAAATCGATGACTTGATGGAAGAAATCCTGGTACGCAGCGAAAAGAACGAACGGGTGTTGGTCACTACCTTGACCAAGAAAATGGCGGAGGACCTGACCGAATACTTGGCCGAGCGGGGCGTGCTAGTCGAATATCTGCATTCCGATGTGGATACGCTGCGGCGGGTGGAACTGCTGCGGGAACTGCGGATGGGGCGGTTCAATGTACTAGTGGGGATTAACCTGCTGCGCGAAGGGTTAGACCTGCCAGAAGTGTCACTAGTTTCGATCCTGGATGCCGATAAGGAAGGCTTCTTGCGCTCGACCACCTCCCTGATTCAAACCGTAGGCCGCGCTGCCCGTAACGTATCCGGGGAAGTCCATATGTATGCCGACCAGGTTACCGACTCGATGCGGGCGGCCATTGAGGAAACCGAGCGGCGGCGGGAAAAACAGCTGGCCTATAACCGCGAGCACGGGATTGATCCCCAGCCTCTCCGCAAGAAAATCGCAGATGTCACCGATATGTTGGCGCGCGAAGAAATCGATACCGAATCTTTGCTGGGCACCGGGTATCGAGGAGCTGGGAGCGGCCCTGATGTACGCACCCGCCGGGAAACCGGGCAGGACGTGCGCGCTCGTTTGGCTAACCAGAATCAAACTGACTTGGCGGCGCTTATCGTAGAACTAACTGACCAAATGCACGAGGCAGCAAAGCAGCTACAGTTCGAGGTGGCCGCGCGCCTGCGTGATGAAGTACAAGATTTAAAGAAAGAACTGCGGCAAATGCGGGAGGCGAATTGAGTAAGTACCTGAAACCCAAAAATATGGATTCCGAGGACGTGGTCAGCCCGTCCTCTGGCTCAAGTGAAAATAGCACCCTCATTAAGGAAGCCGAAGTCGAACCTAGCAAGAACGCTAAAAGTCGGTCTGCCGATAACGCTAGCGGCGCTGGAAACCCAGCTTTGCAAGGGCTAAGCAGCCAGGAGGTAGCCGAGCTTACCCAAGCGGGACTCACTAACCAGTTCACCCCGCGGGCTACCCGCACCGTACCCCAGATTCTGCGTGCCAATATATTCACTTTATTTAACGCTATTCTCAGCATCTGTATCGTGGTCACTTTGATATTTGGGCATTGGGCGGACGCCGTCTTTGGCATAGTGATGATCGTTAATGCGCTAACCGGCATTGTCTCGGAACTGCGCGCCAAAAAGGTACTAGAGCGGGTCAGTATTTTGCAAGAAAACCCTGTTTGGGTCGTGCGTGAGGGAGTGGAACAAGAAATATCTCCCCGCCAGATTGTGCAAGGGGATTTACTGCATTTGCGCCGAGGAGACCAAGTTCCCGCAGATGGGACGGTGCTTGCCAGTGAAGGAATGTATCTTGATGAATCCAACCTGACCGGCGAATCAGTGCCCTGTGCTCGCCAAATAGGGGAGACGGTTTTATCGGGAGCCACCGTAGTTGCCGGTAACGGATATATCGCAGTCAGCGCCGTAGGTAGTCAATCATGGGCAAACAAGATGGCTATCCAGGTGAAAAAGTTCAAAATGGCCCGTTCAGAGCTAGAAGCGGGTATCAATAAAATCCTGAAAATTATCACCTATTTCCTCCCGCTAGTTATTGCGCTATTGGCGGTTTCACAAATTCGTAGTTTAGGAGGATTTAGTCAGGTAACCTGGGGAAATATTGGTCCAGTGGTGGTTGCGGTGGTTGCCGGTATTGTGGGAATGATTCCGCAAGGACTGGTGCTGCTCACTTCAATCAACTTCGCGGCGGCGGCTCTTAAACTGGTTCGTCAAGAGGTGTTGATTCAAGAACTCCCAGCTGTTGAGGTTCTAGCCAGGGTAGATACCTTGTGTCTTGATAAAACCGGTACTCTTACTACCGGTCAGGTAAGACTTCGAGGGTTTTGTATCCCGGCAGATTCCTCCTTGGTTAGCGCGAAAGCATTACCGCCAGATGCGCAAAAGGCACTCGCTACTTTGACTAAAACGCGGGAAAATGACACTTCGGCAGCAATCTATGATCGTCTCCAAAGCGATTTACAGGCGGAGACTGGAATTATTGATAACGCTGAAATCCTGGCGTTTGATTCTTCGCGTAAATGGTCAGCGTTGGTTAGTGACGAAAAAACCTGGGTACTAGGGGCACCAGAAATTGTTTTGGCCGCTGATAGTGATACGCAAGCAGAAACCGCTAACTGGGCAAGGCAAGGGGCGAGAGTGTTGGCTTTAGCCTCTACCCAAAACGCCGCTCTTGACCTGCACGCTCCCAAGTTGCCGAAAACCCTACAGCTTAGTGCGCTGATTGTTTTAGCGGAACAGGTGAGGGGCGACGCGGAAAAAACCCTAGAGTTTTTCCGCACTCAAGGAGTAAAAACCCTAATTATTTCGGGTGATAACCCTGTTACCGTGGCTGCCTTGGCGAAGAGGGTGGGGGTAGATGATAGCGGTTTTGATGCTAGAGAACTGCCGGATAATCAGGACGAGCTGCGTGCTGTTTTGAAAGAACACAGCGTTTTTGGCAGGGTTACCCCGGAGCAAAAACGTTCCCTGGTTCGTGCCTTGCAATCTGGGGGCAGAACCGTGGCAATGACCGGGGATGGAGTTAATGATGCTCTGGCGTTAAAAGATGCTGATTTAGGGATAGCGATGGGAAATGCCGCGCAGGCAACTAAATCGGCAGCGAAAGTAGTGCTGATAGATTCGCGCTTCTCGTCGCTTCCGCATGTATTAGGGGAGGGGCGGCGCGTCCTCGGAAATATGGAACGAGTCTCGACCCTCTTCCTATCAAAAACCACTTATGCCGCAATACTTGCCCTGGTCATAGGGGTTTTAGGGATACGTTATCCCTATTTGCCCCGGCAATTAACTTTGATTTCTTCCACCACCATCGGGATTCCTGCGTTTTTCTTGGCGCTCGCACCCTCTGCGAGAAGATACCGCCCCGGATTCTTACGCCGCGTGGGGCAGTTAGCGTTGCCAGCCGGTCTGATTTGTGCTCTAACCTCTATTGGAGCCTATTTATGGATAGGCAGCTCTCCACAGGCAACTTCGGTAGCCACCGTGGTGTTAGTGAACGGAGCCTTGGGTCTACTGGCTATCTTGTCACAACCGCTGCGCAGCTGGCGAGGAATCCTCCTGGGGGTAATGATTGCCCTGGTAGTTAGCGCGATTACGATTCCGGTGGTCAGGGACTTTTTTGCCCTACAAGTATTATCCGTCTCGCAGTGGCTGGTAGTGCTCGCCTGTAGCGCTATTTCCCTACTATCTTTGGCGATTATCGGGATTCGCTGGGAGCGGAGACATTGGTCGGGGCTAAGTTGCACAGTTCGGGGTTGCGGCTAAAACACGTTAGACTGGGTTAGTAATCACGGGAGGGGAGTACTTCCATTAACAAGCCAGTCGTCATCACGGCATTTATGCCCGGCTGGTTCGGCCTGAAAGGGCGGAAGAAGACCTTTTGGTATCACACCATAGAATTGGAGAACACTATATGGGTCTTGCTCCTGCGCTTAATGCCGTCCCCGGCCACGAAGTAATTCACTGGTGGAACTGGGTTCTACTGGCGATTATTATTCTGGGACTGCTAATCATCGATTTTCGCGGTCATGTCCGTAAAGCCCACGAACCCACGATTAAAGAGGCCGCCATCTGGTCAGGTATCTATATGGCGATTGCGGCTGCCTTTGGGCTGGTGGTGTGGCTGCAATGGGATTTGAATCTTGCGGTTCAATACTGGGCGGGCTGGATTACTGAATGGTCGCTATCGCTAGATAATTTGTTTGTATTTATCATTATTTTGAATGGCTTCAACGTTCCCCGTCTCTACCAGCAAAAAGTCATCATGCTGGGAATCGTGATTTCTATGGTGCTACGCCTGGGCTTCATTTTGATTGGGGCTGCTCTAATCAGTAAGTTTGCCTGGATATTCTACCTGTTTGGCTTGTTCTTGATTTACACCGCGATTAGTCAGGCGCGTGAGGGGGTCACTAAAGAGGACGAGGCAGAATCTGGCCAAGGTTATCAGGAAAACCGTTTCACCTCGCTGGTGCGCCGAGTTCTGCCGGTTTCTGAAGGCTTTCGGGAAGCGAAACTGCTGTACCGTCATCGGGGTAAAACCTATGTGACCCCCATGTTCTTGGTTATCGTAGCGATTGGGTCAGCGGATTTAATGTTTGCGTTTGATTCCATTCCCGCCATCTTTGGTCTTACTAGCCATCCCTTTATCGTCTTTGCTGCTACCGCATTTTCACTTATGGGGCTACGGCAACTGTTCTTCCTGGTAGATGGGTTATTGGAGCGCCTGGCTTTCCTACATTACGGGCTGGCCTTGATTCTGGGATTCATTGGGGTGAAACTGATTATCCATGCTGCCCATGAAGCTCCTTTCTGGGGGATTGATAAATGGGCGCATTCTATTCCCGAGCCTTCTATCGGTTTCTCGATGGGCTATATCGTAATAGTTTTGCTGGTCACTGCGCTGGCTTCCATCTGGTATTCCAAGCGAAAAAGCCGCATCTAGATATATCCCACATCTTTAGATTTGGTTCTGGGTGGGGCTTTAGATAGTCTTAACAACGTCTAGGGTCATTGGCGCAGGGGTAGCGCGCTTCCTTCACACGGAAGAGGTCACTGGTTCGAAACCAGTATGGCCCACCAGACTTGTTTATTTCTCCAGGTAGGCTCGCATTATTTTTGCCATCTCTACCTGGTCATTTAAGGAACACATTTCCCTGGCTGAATGCATCGATAAGATAGGAACTCCTACATCGATAGTGGTTATTCCCAAGCGGGTGCTAATCATAGGGGAAATGGTAGAGCCGCAGGTAACAGTGTTTTTTGATACAAATCGTTGAGTATTTACCCCGCTGCGCCGGGCTGCATCTTCCCAAAGATGCCAACCGTAAGCATCGGTGGAGTAATGCTGGGAGGCGTTAAGTTTTAGTACCGGCCCATTTCCCATTATGGGACGGGTATCCGGGTCATGTTTTTCGGGATAGTTTGGATTTACTGAGTGGGCTACGTCAGCTGATAGGCACGAGGACGCAGCTAGCAGACGCTGATAACTATCTTTTTCTCCCTCGGCTAGGGCGCAGCGTTGTAACACCTGCTCTAGCAGAGGGCCGGCCGCCCCATTTACGGTGTGGGAACCGACTTCCTCATGGTCAAAGGCGGCACTTATCAAGATATTGTCCCCTTGATAGTTGTCGGTGGCAAGGCTCAAGAGGGCGCAGGCGGCACTGTAAACCGATAGCAAGTTATCTTGCCGGGCAGAGGATAGGAACTGTTTATTAGTTCCTATCCTTCGGGGTTCGTGGGTGTCGAAAGTGTAAAGCTCGTGGCTGGAAATATCGGCAGCGCTGCTTAAACCAGCCTGTTCAGCCAGTAAATCAAGAATGCCGGGTTGATTGTCTCCTAGTTGCCATAGGGGACGTAAATGTTGTTGTGGGTCAAGCTGTAAACATTTAGTGGAGTCCCGGTCTAGATGAGGGGCTAATTGGGGGATAAAAGCTAGCGCGTCAGTTTGTAGATAGTGACATTTTCCGGAATGGTCATAGATAATCCCGGCAATCCCCAGTTCTCGGTTCAGCCAAGAGTTAGGGAGCATTCCCCCATATATTTCTACGTTTAGTTGTCCCCAACCATCCGGACTAAAGCTATCGGGAGTGGGTTTTAGTTTGAAAGCGGGGGAATCGGTATGGGAGCCGATAATCCGAAAACCTTGCGGGGGGTTATCTGGTATTAACCAGGCAATAATTGCGCCTCCTTGTTGGAGGAAGTATTTGCCCGGAGAGCTATTCCAAGATTGTGTGGGGTCAATCCTAGTGAAACCACTGTTAGTGAAGGTTTCTGCTAGGCTCTTGGCAGCTAATGAAGCACAGGGGGAGGCGGTAATAAACTCTTTTAGTCCCTGGGCATAGCTTTCAATCTCAAAATCAGTCATGATTTTATTCTAGAGTTATTGAGCAAAAAAGTTCCGGTTCCCCTCCTTGAAGAAAGGAGGGGAAGTGGGAAAATAGACCGTAAGTGCAGCGTTAAAGGGAGACAGGATCAGTAGAAATAAATCCGTCCTCGCCGTCGTTTCTTACGTGGCGACCGTGTCCTGTCAGCTGGCTGCGTGAGTTCCCTAAATCGACTGGTTCGTTAGCAGCCAGGTGTCGTGCGCTTGCGGCACGCTCGCCGCCAAAGGGGCTGGCAGATGAAAGGAGGTCAGAATCTAAGTTAGCCGATTTTTCTGGTTTGGAAAGCTTTTTATGTTGCTTCTTGTTCTGCTTCGCTTGCTTTTTACGAAGCTTTTTTGCGGCTCGCTCTGCTTTACGAGTAGCTTTTTCTTGCCGGCGAAGCTCGCGGCGAGCCGCTAGGCTTGCTTGAGAATCAGCAAACACTAATGCCTGTAATAGTTGTATTTGAGAAACCCAGGTAGGTAGTTCCAAAGATTCATGTAAATAATAAAGCTGGTGCGCTAAACGTCCTCTATCAGCTAACAGTAAATCGTGTAAATCTTGGCAAAATTGCAGATAATCTGATATTTCACCCCAGGGTATCCGGTCGCTCTTGGAAAAGAGAGGGAAAGTTGCCGGTCGTAGCCGTGCGAGAATCGCGGCCGCTGCCTTTGGTTTTAGTGTCAGCGGATCTTTGGTTAGCGCTGTCCAGAGCTGAGCTAATGCTCCGTCTGTATCTAGTATTTGCTCCGAGGCATCCACCAATTGGGTATCCAGCGGGATTTGTGCCATTAACTCTGGCAAAGGTTCGCTGGTGAAAAGCTGATTCACGCTGTCATGCGCAACTTTGATTCCCAGATTCGCCAGGGCTAAAAGATCACAGTCCCGAAGATAGCAGGGAGTAACCTTAAGAGAAGTATCTGAATGCGGGGCTAAAGGGAATGAGGGCGAAAAACGGGAAGTAAGAGAAAACAAGGTAACCCGCGGGCAGTTACTTTGAGCGTAATAGGTTGTTAGCAGACTGCCGGCTCGCTCCCAGGCATCAGAGTCTCCCCGGGTCACGCCGGCAACTATTTCCGGAACCGTAGTAATCATTTTTCCTCCGCATCTAGCTATTTATGCCTAAATTGTAGTAGAAAATGCGCCAACAAACGCGGAGAAGTCCGCAAATAAAGCAGATTCTAATCTCCCGTTAAACTGGTGTTTTCCAGTAGTAAGATTTTTTAGAATAATCTCGCGCTCTGATTCGCCGGTGCGGTTCTAAAACTGGGTAAGCGGCACTTTCGGTGCACCCAAGAGACTACCCCTATTAGAAATTGCTGAAACGCTGCTAACGCTAACTGTCACTAGATAAACAAAGTAGGGTCAATGATTAACTCGGTACTCTTTTGTTTTCTACAAGCCGGAGAAACCTTGGCAGGTACCCCAATCGCAGTGCATCCAGCAGGTACATCTTTTACTACCACCGCATTAGCGGCAATCCGAGCATCCGAGCCTACCTGGATAGGACCAAGCACTTTCGCGCCTGCGCCAACCATTACCCGATCCCCAAGGGTGGGATGCCGTTTACCTTTCGACATAGACACCCCACCCAAAGTGACCTGGTGAAACAATACGCAATCTGTGCCGATTCGGGTGGTTTCCCCGATTACTACTCCGTTGGCGTGGTCAATAAACAGGCGGCGACCTAGGCGGGCTCCCGGGTGAATATCAACTCCGGTATAGCTGCGGGCAATCGAAGAAACTATCCTGGCCAGTAGTTTCAGTTTTTTCTTAAAGAGCATATGTGCCAGACGATACGCCCAGACTGCGTGCACCCCTGGATAGGTCAATGCCACCTCTAGCTTGCTACGGGCTGCCGGATCAGAGTTAATCGCGGCTGCCAAATCCTCTTTACATAGCTCCAGCAGACTGGGTTCCCTATTTGGCATGATGGTTGCTCCTAGTCCATTAAATCTTTAAACAGAGGAGAGCTTAAATAACGCTCACCGGTATCGGGTAGCAGTACCACGATACGTTTACCTTTCATATCAGGGCTAGAAGCTAAACGCAACGCTCCCACCAAGGCCGCGCCAGCGGAGATACCGACTAACAAGCCCTCCTTAGCGGCGGCCGTGCGTGCCATCTGCATCGCGTCCTCGGTTTTTACCGTTAAAACCTTATTTAACAGGGATTTATCTAAAATCTCGGGAACAAAATTCGCACCGATACCTTGAATCCCGTGAGCTGCTGCCGTACCCGTAGTAAGTAGGGGAGATTCTGCCGGTTCAACGCCAAATACTTCCAAATTCGGATTAAGTTCCCTAAGGCGTTTGCCCACGCCGGTAACCGTACCGCCAGTGCCAATCCCGGCGACAAAGACATCAAGCTGACCATCGGTATCAGCCCAGATTTCTTCAGCAGTATGTTCGTAGTGGGCGTTGGGGTTAGCACTATTGGTGAACTGAGAAGCCAAAATAGCGTCTTCGCGTTCGGATAAAACCTTTTGGGCGGCTTCAACTGTGCCTTTCATACCGGAGGCTGCCGGGGTTAATATCAATTCCGCTCCGAAAGCCCGCATGAGAGCGCGGCGTTCTTTCGACATAGATTCCGGCATAGTAATTACGACTTTGTAGCCGCGGGCAGCACCCACCATTGCCAAAGCGACTCCGGTATTTCCGGAAGTGGATTCGATAATGGTTCCCCCCGGTTTAAGCTGTCCACTAGCTTCGGCGGCTTGAATCATTGCCAATGCCACGCGGTCTTTAACCGAGGAAGCGGGGTTAAAAGATTCGATTTTTGCAATAACTGATGCGACTAGGTTCTGGTCGCCTAAATGATTGATTTTTACCAGGGGAGTGTTTCCAACCAGTTCGGTTACGTCTTTTGCGATATTCATGTTTTGTCCTTGAAATCTTTGGTAATGAAAATGCTAGATACCCGGTTTAGGGGGTGATACTTCGGGGAGAAAAACTGTAATGCCCCGGGGACAGCCCGTGCCTTTACGGTCGGCGGGATGCCCCTAGCTACATAGGGTGTAACGACAGGAGCAGGGAAAACGCATTTACCTCTCCAATCTATGTTTTAGAACTATCTTGCTTTTAGTTCTAACATCTTCAGTTTTAGGGGCGCAAACTTTTATGCGGTCAGTAAAATTTCCCTGCGGGTTCATCCCCGCTTAGGGGAGGGGATTACGCGAGCTTCGTCCTCTAGGTTTATTTTGGTCGAGACGCCGCTTCGGCTGCTGATATTGCTGTTACTGGGCGATTTCACGGGTGATAGTGGGAGCGGTAGTAACTTTCACTTCCCGGCTAGTAAGGCTCGATAAATAGCTTTCTATCTGGGATTTGGATATTTGTGGAAGACAAGAGAAACGGAGAGTAGCTTGCCTAGAGAAAGTACGGTCAAGGATTTCATACCCGTTTTGGGTGATTTTTGCTTCGATTCTTCCTGCTTCGCTCAGTGGGAAATCAGCTTCATAGGTTTCTTGAGTAATAACCCGCACTATTTTTGCGCGGTCTAATACTTCTTGTACCGCCTGGGAATAGGCCTTTACTAGCCCGCCTGTCCCTAGCTTTATACCTCCAAAATAGCGGGTAACTACGCAGGTTATATTGGTTAATCCCGACCCGGAAAGTACGTTGAGCATCGGGTTTCCCGCTGTGCCTGCCGGTTCGCCGTCGTCGCTGGAACGGGCGGTATCTGGTCCGGCATCATTATGTATAAGGAACGCGATGCAGTGATGGCGGGCATCGGGGAAAAGGCTTCTAACTGTAGCTATGAATTTTCGTGCTTCCTCTTCACAGTCAGTGCGCGCACAAGAAGCTATGAAACGGGAGCGTTTAATCTCGATTTCATGGCGAGTGGGAGTGCCTATAGTGCGCATAGTTTGATTGTAGCTAGCTGGGACGAAAACTTTGGGTAACTATTGCTTAAGCGCTTCGAGCTATTTTGGTAAAAGTGGTTCTTTTTAGTCACTAAACCTCAGGTGAGGGCGTTCTCGCG
Source organism: Varibaculum timonense (assembly GCF_027694345.1). Taxonomy (NCBI): domain Bacteria; kingdom Bacillati; phylum Actinomycetota; class Actinomycetes; order Actinomycetales; family Actinomycetaceae; genus Varibaculum; species Varibaculum timonense. Next base: position 3,097 of record NZ_JAQEVU010000015.1, on the reverse strand, counting down.
AGACAAATCACATGGTTGAAACTGGAAAGTTAGCGCTATAAATGACAGAGTTATATAGGTTATTTTCTATTTGCATTAGTTAGAGGAGTCCGTAATGGCAGTACCAAAGCGTAAAATGTCTCGTGCGAATACTCGTACTCGCCGCTCTGCTTGGAAAGCCAAGGCACCCCAGCTTACTACGGTCAAGGGCAATGATGGGCGTTATTATGTGGCACCTCGTCACCTGGCCAAAGCCGTGAAGCTGGGACTGTACAGCCCGGCAGATGATTTCGAGTAAAGCTCGATAAAGAACAACCCCTAGCTGATTTAGCTAGGGGTTTTGTTTTACCTAAGGTGAGAGCCGGTCAGGGGCAGGGCTAATGCCCATTGTTTTCCCCTGACCGGCTCTTGTGTTAGAGATGCTGCGCTAATCCCTAAATGCGTCCTCGAAATGTATTGAAATCTAGGTAGGAGCGCCTAGCGTAAAGAGGTTCCCCGTCGATAAAAACGGCAGGTCAATACACCTAGAGTGATAAGGGTAAGTATCGATAGAACCACGTACCAAATAGGGATACCGATGATGGTAGCGCTGGCGTTAGCTGCTATTTGTCCCGGCAGAGATTCTGGCATAATCCCGACCGCAGCGCCAGAAAAAGTGCTTTCCCAAATGAGCGAAAACGACAGGTTCGTTCTAGTGTTAATCGTAAGGATTCCCGGGATCAATAGTGACAGCAGGTTTAGAATCTGCATAACGATATATAGAATAATTCCCACGATAATTGGGCCACCTATTTTGCCGAGTCTATCCAAAAATGGGCTACGGTTACCGGCTGTTATAATAAATTGGAATGAGAAAACATAAATGAAAGACTCCCAAATAATATACAGGGCACTTATCCCCAGAAGTGTTCCAGGAATCTCGATTTGCTTTATGCCTTCAAAGGCATAAGAAAATCCTTCATAAGTTGCGGATTTTAATGCAAATACATTCAAGGCTATGCATAGGCAAACTAGCAGGGAAGATGCTAGGATAGCGCTCAAATTAAAAATGGTTTTTGCCCAAAAGAGTTCCCGGTTGTTTGCTGGTAATGACCACGTAAAATAGCCTGTTTTTCCGTACATTGAACGGTAGTAGTGAATCACTTGAATAATGGTGAGTATAATACTGGCAGCCACTAGAGCTAATATGGAAAATAGTAATGAAGTAACTGCTAGTCCCGGGGGGAGAAAATGAATACCTAGGGAAAACAATATAGTTATTCCCAGGGATATTATCCAGGTTAAACCGATTGGTTTTTTCAGCGCATTAAAATCGTATTTAATAAGTTTTGCAATCATCGGTACATTCCTCTAAATAGTCCATCCAAACTGGTCTGATATTTCTGGCGTAATTCGTCAGCATCGCCAGTTAAAAATACTTGTCCAGCCGACATAAAAACGGCGGTATTAATAATTGGTTCGATATCGCTAATTAAATGGGTAGAGATTATCATTAATGATTCTGGGTTAAAACCTTTGATAATTGTCTCTAAAATTACTTGGCGAGCTGCCGGATCTACCCCACTTATCGGTTCATCAAGCAAATACACTTTCGCATTACGTGACATTATTAAGGCAATCTGTGCTTTCTCGCGCATCCCTTTTGACATCGCAGAAAGCTTTCTCTCTAAGGGAAGTTGCAAGAAATGCATGAGCTCTTTAGCTTTACTGCCGTCAAAATCAGAAAAGAAGTCACCATATTGCTCAATCGCATCAAGTGGAGTTATCGAGTCAGCCAATAGAGACGAATCAGGTAAATAGGAAGTGAAACGTTTGCTTTCGGGAGAGGGAGCGGTTTGGAAAAGCCGAACCTCGCCCTCGTAATCGGTTATTACCCCCGCCAAAATCTTTAACAGGGTGGTTTTCCCGCAACCATTTGGTCCTAGTAGCCCTACGATTCCTCCGTTCGGAAGATTTAGATTCGCGTTCACTAATCCGGGTTGGTTGCCGTAAAACTTAGATACCCCGCTTAGGTTGATGGCGCTCACCTGGGCTGGGGTGCTCCCTGTCTGATTGGGGAGCTGCTGGGAGTGGTGATTAGTCTGGTGTTGGGGGTGCTGCTGGGGATTAAATCCGGATTCTGGGTAGGGGAAATTTGTAGTATATCCGGGCTGAATACCGGGATTTGGAGCAAAGAATTGCTGATTTGGTGCGACAGAAGGTTGGGTTTGCAAACCAGGTTCTGCCGCTATCGGGTTCCCGCTACCCAGGTTAGGGGAGGGCGTTGGGAACTGGTTTGGCTGATTTTCAGTCATGAGATTCTCCCTCATTCCATTGTTGTTTTATTAGTTCTAGTGTTTGGGGTAAGGTTGCGCCTGCCTTTTTCATTGCCAGAGTGAACTGGTCAGTAAGGCTTTTGAATACCCCTTGTCGGCTCAAGGATATTTTTTCTTCGTCATCGGTCACGAAACGTCCCGAGGTGCGCTCTGAAAAGGCTAATCCTTCACGCTCTAGTTCGGCGAGGGCGCGTTGTACCGTATTTGGGTTCGCGCCTACCATTTGAGCAAGGTCGCGCACGCTGGGAATCTTGCTGCCGGGAGGCCAGCTTCCATTGGTTATGTGGCGAGAAAACTCGTCACGTAGCTGACTCCAGATAGGAATCGCTGAATTTAGCTCCATATCTCCTCCTTTCGTTACTGTATTAGTGTAGTAATACAGTAACTCTTTTGGAGGGGCTGTGTCAAGTGTTTAATACAGATTTCTTTTGTGGTTTTGAGGTGGCGGGCATGATCTTCGCCATACCGGGAGTGCAGGCAGGAGCATTGGTTTTTCCTCCTGCCCAAAGTTCGGCAAATACTTACGTATTTCCCGAACTTTATGCCCACCGCGCCTACTCGGATAAAACCAATGCCCCCGCTGTTGGGTAGCAACTCGCCTGTCTGGGTTGCGGTAGTGGAATCTAAAACGAGAGGAAAAACCTCTTTCTCGCACATCCAAGCAGATAGCGTGACTCAAGACCGAGTTAGAAAGAAGGAAATCTCGCGACCTATGTGGACATATGTCGCGGGACATCACATGGTCGGGGCGACAGTGTGTGGTTTCAGGAGATGTGTCCGTTTTTCTTGGGGTTGGGGTTTTA
>NZ_JAQEVU010000014.1:0-17865 GCF_027694345.1 Varibaculum timonense | reverse complement strand
AAATCTAACCCCCGCGACACGCCGAGCCAGACACACATTTTGACCCTTAACCCATCATTTCGGTTGCTGGCTTTCTATTTGTCCAGCTCAACACAACAATTTCGCGTAACCCCTATTTTGGAGCAAATAAGCAATTTTTGGAGCAAAATGACAAAACAAAACCTGCTGGCGCGAAATTGTATCAACACCAGCAGGCAGTTAGTGGAGCTAGCGGGAATCGAACCCGCGACCTCTTCCATGCCATGGAAGCGCGCTACCAACTGCGCTATAGCCCCATACAGGTTCTACCGGAAATAATCTGCCCGGCAGACACCAAATAACTTTAACTAACTGAGTACCTGTACTTCAAATCCTCAGCCTGTGTATTCCGACATAGTAGTTATTCCCACAGCTCGCGCCCTGCCACACACTCTAAGCCAAGGAAGGTAGGGCTGAACCGTGAACCTCGGGGACTCCAATATTGTGTGAAACCAGACGCCATCCGGGTTTACGCGAGTATGGAATCAGCGTAGACCAGTGGCAGTTATCCAAGCCACGTAGCCCTTGCCAAGCCAAAGGATCTAGCCCCAGTAGTTTCACGAGCCCCTGGGTGAGGGCGGAACCGTGGGAAACCACAACCAGCACCTCTTCGGCATTTTCAAAATGCTCGGTCACGCATTGCGCTACTCGCATCCCAACTTTCCCGCGAGATTCCACCCCCGCTAACGGACATTCCCCGGTACCTCTCCATTCCTCGTACCGACCCGTAAATCGTGCTTTTAGTTCTTTGACGGATAAGCCCTCGAAATCTCCGAATGCACGTTCCCGCAAGCGTTCATCTTTCAGCAGTTGCACGTCCTCACCGCATATACCCTGTAACACCTGGGCGGTTGCCTGAGCCCGTCGCAAATCTGAACAGATAATCAAATCCGGTTTCAGTTTGACAAGCTCGTCCGCCGCTGCTTCAGCTTGCGCCACCCCGACCTCGTTAAGTGGAATATCAACCTGACCTTGCACTCGTCCTTGGACGTTATAGTCGGTTTGACCGTGCCGCCAAAAAATAATTCTTTTCGCCATGGGCGCTCTCGTTTATTCTAAACCAACAATCAACTGTTCGGCTTCTTGATTGGTCATCCCCTCGGTAGCTGTCTGCGCTCCGGCAGAACCTACTTCATCAAGGTCAGGCAATTCGATTTGGGGACAGTCATTCCAAAGCCGCTCTAAACCGTAGTATTCACGCTCTTCAGCCAAGAAAATATGAACGATAACCCCCGGTAGCTCCATGAGCACCCAACGAAAATCATCATTACCTTCTATGGTTTTCGGGTCAGCACCTACCTCGTGACAGGCGTGATCAATTTCGTTCATTATCGCGCGGGCTTGACGCGGATTATCGGCTGAACAAATTACAAAAATATCGGTAATTATTGTTTGAGCCTGAACTTCAATCGCAACAATATCGGTTGCTAGTTTACTAGCAGCAGCTTTAGCAGCTATTTCCGCTAGCTGGCGCGGGTCAGGATGATTGACCAAGAAAAACTCCTATATCTTTATAACGCTTACAGAATCTACGATACCGGGTTCTAGCACTTCGCGCCCTATCGTCTGGGAAATGACTGGACGATCCATGGTTAAAACCATACCTAAAGCAATAATCAGCAAGATTGATAACCGCAATGTCCAGCGCAGGAACGTCTGGATAAACGTTAGCGGTTCTTCTTCCTCGTTTTCCCTGAGTGCTTGTGACGCCCCGGCGCGAGCATCCTCCCGCTCCGGGGCTTCAGCTTTTTTTACTTTTTCTTTTCGTTTTCGCTGCCACCAGTGGCTATTTTCGTCCTGTGGCGGTGTTTGAGGACTTTGAGCCGGCACGGGGGCGTTTTCTTCGCTTTTTGAGGACGGGGACGAAGTTGGCTCGACCACATTGGTTTGCGGGGTGGGCGTAGAAATCTGGGAAGTTGAACCGGTTTGAGCCGCCGCTATGGTGTCGGCAGCTATAGCTCCGGCTGCTACCGCGCCTGAACCCGCACTTGTTGTCGGGACGCTACCGCCAGTTAGGGAGGTGAGCGGCGGGGCGGGGGCAGCCGCTACCGACGGGATAGCTTCGACAGCCGGGGTGGGAGCGCTTGGAGCCGGGGTATAAGTGGAAATTGACACAGGCGCGCTCACGGGAGCGCTTACAGAAACCGCAGTCGGCTGAGATTCTGGGGTGAAGCCAGCTGGCAGCATAGGGCTGATTTGTCCGCTATAGCTACCGCCCGGAGTGCTTTCTATCGGGTAGGACGTCGAACTATGAGGGGGTGCGGGAGCTACCGCTTGCACTGGGGTAGCGATTTGCGTCAGCGGGGTAGCTTGGGTTATTTGCCCTGTTTGAGCGTTTCCTTCCGCTTGCATCACGGATGCTTGCGGGGCAGGTAAAGCTGGCTGCCCGGTCGCTACCGATTGGTGATAATCGGGATTGATTTGCGCATCCTGCGGGTTAGCGTGCGGGTGTTGCAGCGCTATCGAGGATTCTTGAGTGGGCTGAGCATTTACGGGAGGGGCGGGAGCTGGGCGTTGGGCGCTTTGGTGAACACTTTGTGTCGTTTGCGTGCCGTTACCGGTCGGAGTGGAGGTTGCCATTGCCGAGGCGGAGGGCACTAGGGGCTGCGCAACCTGCGGGACTTTCGATATTTGATTAACCCCTGTAACCTGCGAGGGCGTTGAGGCGGGCATCTGCGCTCCCCCGGGCGCTGCCGTAACCGTAGGCATCGCAGCTGGCTGCGAGGGAGGGGTAACTTTAGGGGGCGTTTGCCGATAACCGGGCACAGCCGGAGCGGAAGTAGTCGCAGCTCCCAGACAGGTTTGGGTCAAAGCCTGCTGGAACATCTCGGCAGCGGAGGCGGCAGTAACGCCCGCAAGACCAGTTTGTGCCATATCCCTTGCCACGCCAGCAATATTTGGAGACTTTAGGGAAGGATTGGCGCGGTCTATAGCGGTTAGCGGTGCGGCATTTCCTCCAGCTGATTGCACCGGAATGCTCTGGTGGTGAATATCGGGCGATATTTGCGCCCCTACCTGCGGCGTTTGCGAACCTAAAGGTGTCGTTCCTAACCCCACAGTTGGTAAGGGAGCACTGGGCGCGCTCCCGTCCGGCACGGTAACACTGGACGGCGTAGATACCGGCATTGCCGAGGTTGAAGCCTGGCTAACTGGACGAGCAGTCGCGCTTTGGGCAGCAAACGCTAGTTTATCTGCTAGCGCCTGGTCATCGGCGTTATCGGTTAAAGAAGCAATCGGGTCAATCTTTATTGGCTGAGTAGTGTCCGCCGCGTTCACCGAAGTATCTGCCACCGCCAGCGAAGTATCTATTGCCGGTGGCAGTGAAGCCTCTTGGCTGCCGATAGCGCTTGACCGAGTAGACAGCGCCGGTGCAGCGCTAGCTTGCCTGGAACCGAAAATACGCGAAGTAGAGCTAATGTTGGAGGAAACCGGACGGGGAACTGACTGCTTCTTGACGTCTTTTTGCTGTCTTTCCTGTCCGGAAACGGAGGGACTAGCACTTTTTTGTACGGGCAAATCACCTGGCGAGTCCGTGACCGGTGCGCTAGCAGGGTTCTGGAAGGAAGCAAGCAGCTCTGCCATCTTTTCGGCTTCGGTTTTTTCTGCCTCGACCTGACTAGCTAAAACCCGTTGTTCACGCTGTTGCTGTTCGCGAGCGGCAGCGCGTAGAGCTTTTTGTTCTGCTTCCTCTAATTTACGGAGTCGCTCAGCCGCCTGGGCAGCTAAGCGTTCTTGCTCTAGGGCACGCGCCTGCGCTTCCTCCCGTTCTTTCAGGAGTTTTTGCAGGTCAGCCTCGGCTCTAGCGCGAGCTTCTTGCGCAACTTTACGCATATGCTGCTTTTCACGATATTCTTGCACCCAGCTCTTACCGTCCTGGTCAGGGCTAAGAGTGGGACGTGAATACCCCTCATAGCCGGATTCAGGGCGCCGCTGCTGCCCGCCGATTGCGTCCTCTACCTGGCTAAATCCCTCTCGAATTTGCCCCCAGCGGGATTCTTGGGTGGGCGGCTGCGGCTGGTAGACCTGTCTCCGACCTCCGTTACGAATCTCTTCAAGCCGGGCGAGCTGCTCTGCAATAGAAATCTGCCCGTATTTGGAAATCGGAGAATAGTTTTGTCCATCAGGATTGGGTGCGAGAAAATCTGTTTCACTCATATCTGGCTGTCCTCCCGATAGAGACCGTATTTCGCAATATATTGCACTACCCCGTCTGGGGTTAAATACCAGATGGGAGCCCCGGTAGCTACTCGCTGACGAATATCGGTTGATGATATAGCCATCGCGGGTACCTCTAGTAATGACACTCGATCTGCAGGTAGATTATCCGCTTTTGAAAGGACGTGCCCAGGGCGGGTAACTCCCACGAAACGTGCCAGCTGGAATAGTTCTTCGGCGTTTTTCCAATCCATGATTTGACGTAACGCATCGGCACCGGTAATAAAAAATAGGTGGCTGCCAGGTCTTTCGCGTTTTAAATCTCGCAGGGTATCTACCGTATAAGTGGTTTGTCCCCGTTCAATATCTACTCGGGAAACCGTGAATCTAGGATTTGAAGCAGTGGCGATAGAAGTCATCAAGTAACGGTGTTCGGGGATGGTTACTCGCCGTCCTTTTTTGAAAGGTTGAGTGGCGGTGGGAACAAAAATTACCTCATCTAGACCGTAGCGGTGTTGCACTTCAGAGGCAGCAACCAGGTGACCGTGATGAATGGGGTCGAAAGTTCCACCCATCACCCCGATGCGTTTGTCATCGACGCTGACGCCTACCGTCATTGAGTATCCCTTCTTGCCATGTCTGCGCTTGGGCTCTAGTTTCAATCCTACCAAATGTGAACGCTTACTAATATCTGCTTATTGGTTTTAGAAAACATGGAAGGTCTTGGTTTTAACTATAGCTGTTGCCATAGTTAATGCTGGTTTCCCGTTATATTTTTAGGGTTTACGAACCCAAGACCGCTATTTCAGGATTAGTCTTTTGAAGGATCTGTCCATAATCCGCTTTCGCGTTCTTGACGTAGCTGCTTTCTAGCTTCTTCTTTACTGTCCATCATCTGATGGTATTGTTCGCGCCGTTCTTGGTTTGTTCGCCGTTTACTGCCTGCAAGTCGCAGGTCTTCGCCTCGCGCCCCTAATAGCTCGACACCCGCGGATTGCATAGGTTCGAAGTCGAAAATTACTCCATCTTCCATCGACCCAATCACCACGGTATCACCGCTGTTAGCGCCTTTTTTGAGCAATTCTTCTTCTACTCCGTAGGAATAGAGACGGTCAGCCAGGTAACCGATAGCTTCGTCATTGCTGAAATCGGTTTGTTTAACCCAGCGTTCTGGTTTTTCTCCCTGTACCTGGTAGATGGGCTCTTGACCAGTAGTATGAACGGTTACGGTAAAAGCCGCCCCGCCTACGCTTGGGGGACGCAAGATTTGAGTCGGTGGTTCCAGAACCTCTGGTTCTTCCTTGCGCAGCTCAGATACCATTTTTGCCAGAGAAAATAGCAACGAGTCCAAACCATGCCCACTGAGAGCAGAAACCGCATAGACCGGCCACCCAAAGTCTATTAGCGAGCTGGCTTGCAGTTTTGCCATCTCGGTAGCGTCGGGAATATCCATTTTATTGAGGACGATTACCCGGGGACGTTCGGCTAGGGGCACATATCCGGAGATTTTATCTAGATCGCTTTGATAGGCAGCTAGTTCAGCTTCGATTGCGTTAATATCATCGACCGGGTTGCGATTTGCCTCCATATTTGCGCAATCCACAACGTGTACTATTACCGCGCATCGTTCAATGTGGCGCAAAAAATCTAGCCCTAATCCTTTACCTTGGGAAGCACCGGGGATTAGACCGGGGACATCGGCAACCGTAAATCTGATGTCTCCTGCTTGCACTACTCCCAGGTTGGGAATCAGGGTGGTAAAGGGATAGTCCGCTATTTTAGGTTTAGCTTCAGAAATTGCCCCTATCAGTGAGGATTTTCCGGAGGAGGGGAATCCGACCAGCCCTACGTCGGCCACTGATTTTAGTTCGAGGACGAGGACGCGGGATTCGCCCTCTTCTCCCAGGAGAGCAAAGCCGGGGGCTTTACGTTTTTTGGTAGCCAGTGCTGCGTTTCCTTTTCCGCCGCACCCGCCGTGAGCTACTTCCAGACGAGTTCCTGCCCCTTGCAAGTCTGCCAAAATTTCACCGTCTTTGGTTTTAACTACGGTGCCGGCAGGGACTGGGAGTACTAGGTCTGCTCCGTTTGCGCCCTCGCGGTTTGCTCCCATTCCGGGAGTGCCGTTACTGGCTTTGCGATGGGGCAAATGATGATAGTCCAATAGGGTGTGGCATTGTGGATCGACCTGTAGGAAAATACTGCCACCATGTCCCCCATTGCCCCCATCTGGGCCTCCTAGGGGCTTGTATTTTTCTCGCCGAATACTAACGCAGCCGTTACCGCCGTTACCGGCAGTAACGTCGATTTTTACTCGATCAACAAAATTTGCCATCTCTACCCCTTATAGCTTCAGCGAAAAAGCCTCAACCTATTAAGCCCAGGCGTCAATATATAAGTTTAGCGGGGTCGCTAGGCGACCCCGCTATCTTTAAGCTATCAGTTTTGCCTTAGGCGGAAACTACGTTTACGACCTTGCGACCGCGTTTGCGACCGAACTCGACGCAGCCAGCAGCTAACGCAAACAGGGTGTCATCTTTACCCATTCCTACGTTCGTGCCGGGGTGATATTTGCTTCCCCGCTGACGAACCAGGATTTCTCCGGCATTAACTACTTCGCCACCGTAACGCTTAATCCCCAGGTACTGCGGGTTAGAGTCACGGCCGTTAGAAGAGGAACCTAGCCCTTTCTTATGTGCCATTTTTCTTTTCCTTTCTTAGTTTCCCCGAGATTAGGCGATTTTGGTGATTTTAACTTGGGTCAGCTTGGCGCGATGACCCATCCGGCGAGTGTATCCGGTCTTGTTCTTGAACTTAAGAATCCGAACCTTTGGACCTTTTGTTTGTTCCAAAACTTCGCCAGTCACCTTGATTTTTTCCAAATCAGCGGCATCGGAGGTGATTTTGTCACCATCAACTACCATCACTGGAGCAAAGTCGATGCTGTCGCCAACTTCTGCTGCCAGTTTATCGACGACAACTATATCTCCGACGGAGACTTTTTCTTGATGTCCGCCCGCTTTGACAATCGCGTAGACCACTTTGCTGCTCATTTCCTTAGTCACGTACATTATTCTTTCTTTTTGAGGACGAGGGTCTCCTATTCCTCAAGAAGAATCAGTATCGACTAACTAGGCTAGCCGATACTGGCGGCGTTTATCAAACAAATTCCCTGTCCAGACGGTGTGTTATCTACCACCGAGATTCAAAGAAAGTGTTTGAACTACCTTTACGACAAGCTGCCAGGCAGTTGCCGTCTGGGGTGGCTGACGGGGCTCGAACCCGCGACGTCCTGGACCACAACCAGGTGCTCTACCAACTGAACTACAGCCACCATTTATCGCTTAGCGACGACTATCCACTCTATCTAACCAAGGGCTGGAGATAAAATTTTTGCCACCAAGGACGGATATGTATCCGCTCACACCCGCTATATACGCAGGTGAAAGCGATATGTCTACCAGAAAACTCGGTTACAAATTGCATCTGCGAAAGTTTGAATCCCATCGGGACGGGTACGCAGATATAAAGATCCGTCTACTGGAGATACTTCCATCAGGTAGAAGGAACCTTTCCCATCGGGAACCATATCTACCCGCAAGAACAGTAAATGCTGGTCATGCCCGAGACGGTCTTTAATCATGTGATGAATAGCTGAACGCACCTTTTCCCCAAAAATCCATTCTTCGGGTCTAGGTTCGCGGTTACCGGTAACTTCTTCTTCTGCCTGCAGCTCGGTAGTGTTCGGGTTGGTAAGCATAGCCGCTTTTTCTACTGAATGCGACAGCACCCCATTCATATACACCAGCGAGTATTCACCATGGGCATCTACTTCCGAGAGGTAACGTTGCACCATTACCGAGCGCCCCTCTTGCAGGAGACGATAAGCATGAGTTATCGCTGCCATCCTCGCCATACCGTTATTAGCGTCGTAGCGCCCCATTTCGCGCCCCCCGGAGGAGACTGCCGGCTTGACTACGAACTCGCCATAGGCGGGAAAACGGGTATGTACCTGGTGTTTGTTTAGATTCTGTTCCGGTTCTAGCCAAGTTGTAGGAATTACCGGCACTCCCTGTCCTTGCAAATGCAGTAGGTAATGTTTATCGGTAGCCCATTCGCTCACATCTGCCGGGTTTAATAGGCGGGGAACGCTATGTGCCCATTTAACAAACTGTTCACGATGGGTAGCGTAGTCTCTAACTGAACGGATTACGCACACTCCGGCTTCTTCCCAATCCACCTGGGAATCATTCCAAATCGCAATCCGCGCGTCTAGCCCTCGTGAGTTAAGTTCCTCGACTAGCCCTGCCTCGTCCTCAGTCAAATTCGGATATTGCCCGCTGGTTACTAAGGTAACGCGTTTTTTCGCCATATCTCCAACCCTATTTGTTTACTTCTGTTTACCGGAAAATAAGTGCCTTGAATTGCTGGTTTTTCTATCTCAGACCTACCGGGCGTGTCAAGGCTAATGAAATCAATTCTTCCATGAGCTGCGGATAATCAACCCCCATATATTCCCACAGTTTCGGGTACATAGAAAATGGAGTAAAGCCGGGCATCGTATTTACCTCATTGATTACTACCTGGTCTTTGGCGGTATCGACAAAGAAATCTACCCGAGCTAGCCCTTCACACCCCAGCGCCTCGAAAGCTTTACCAGCAAAATCACGCACCTGGCTAGCTAAATGGGCAGGAATCTGTGCCGGTATTTCCAAAGCAACCGCGTCCTCTGCGAAATACTTGGTTTGGTAGTCATAGAAATCAACATCGCTTCGCATGGCTATCCGCCCTGGTTCGCTGGTACGGGCGCGACCGTCCCGCCCTTGGAGCACCGCACATTCTATTTCTAGACCAGTAAGTTCTGCTTCTACAATCACTTTCGGGTCAATTTGTTGCGCCCTTTCAATTGCTTCTTCCAAAGCATCAGCTGAGTTTACTTTGCTGATTCCTAAGGACGAGCCGGCGCGGGCTGGTTTCACAAACACCGGCATTCCCAAGGGCGCTAGACGTTTAAGTACCGAGAATCGGTCTTGTTGCCACTGGGCGGCGTTCACGGTCTCCCATTTGCCGGCTGGCAGCCCTGCCTGGTGTAATAATACTTTCGTGGTGGGCTTATCCATAGCCGCGGCCGAGGCCAGCACCCCGCAACCTACATAGGGCAGGTGCATCATTTCTAACAGCCCCTGCACGGTTCCGTCCTCTCCGAAAGGCCCATGTAGCAGCGGGAATACCACATCAAAGGTTCCTAAATCACCAAGGGAAAACTCGCTGCCTAGCTGAGTGGGTAGGCTAATTGCTTTCCCAGTACCGGGAGCCAGGAATAGCTGCCGCTTGGCGGGAGGTACGCTCGCCACTTTACCTTCCCGGATTTGGAACTGCTCAGAGCTAAAATCGAGGGGTACCCATTGCCCTTGAGCAGTGATACCTACGGTTACTACCTCATAACGCTCAGGGTTGATTGCTTCTACCACTGCGGCAGCGGTCGCACAAGAAATCCCGTGCTCACCCGATTCTCCTCCGAACAGGACTAATACTCGGGGTTTCTGGTTTTCTGCTAACGCCATAGCTGTCCTCTCTACACCAATCGCGCTCTAGGACCGTCGGTTACCCGCGGCCCAGAACTCAAAGATATTAACGCTTCTTCTAAAGTCTGTTTCCCACTGATTACCCGGTAGGCTGCGGAGGTAATCGGCATGGATACTCCCTTGCGGTGTGCCAATTCGCGCACTACTGGACACGAACGCGCCCCCTCGACTGTGCCAGCAGATACTTTTAGCGCTTCGTCTATACTCATCCCTTGTCCTAAACGATAGCCGAATGAAAAATTTCTAGACGAGGACGAAGAGCAGGTGGCCACCAGGTCGCCAAGACCGGCCAGCCCCAGGAAGGTTTCTGATTTCGCCCCCATCGCTACCCCTAGGCGCACCATTTCCGCTAGTCCGCGGGTAATCAGGAACGAGCGGGAGTTCACTCCTAGCCCAAGACCTTCAGCTGCCCCCACCGCCATGGCGATAATGTTTTTTACTACTCCTCCGATTTCCACCCCGACTATATCTTCAGCCACATAGGGGCGGAAATAATGGGTGTGGATTCTGGAAGCTACCAATCCAGCTCGCCAGGAATCTTGCCCGGCAACTGCCGCTCCGGTAGGTTCGTGACGAGCGATTTCTGCTGACAGGTTAGGTCCAGAAATCGCTACGATTCTTGAGGGATGGATTGCTCCAGCGGTGGCAATCACCTCGGTCATGGTTTGCAGACTTCCGGCTTCTAACCCTTTTACCAGCGATATTATGGTGGCGTTTAGAGTTAAAAATCCCCGTATCTGCTCCATTAGGGCTCGCACCCCGTTTGAGGGAATGGAGACCACCACCATGGTCGCGCCCTCGCAGACCCATTGTAAATCACTGGAGGCGCTTATTCCCTGCAGTTTTATATCGGGCACGTAGCGAGGATTTTCCCCCCGGTTGATTTGTTCTGCTAGTTCTGCCCTACGCGCCCAAAGCCTGACTTCATTCCCGGCGTCTACCAGTATTTGTGCAAATACGGTCCCCCATGCGCCTGCGCCGAGGACGGCGACTTTGCGACCTGAGGATGACATTACAAACTACCCTTCCTGCTTAGGGGTAGAGGGCGCGGCGGCGCTATCTAGCTTCAAATACGGATCCAGTTCCCCTGGTTTGCGCTGGGTAGGCAGTTTTCCGGGATTATCGGCTCTCCAGGCTTTAGCTGCCGCAGCCAGCTGCTTCTTGGAGGGCAGACGCACAGATTTTCGGTCTAGAGGACGATGGGGCATTTTTGTTTCCCGGATTTGTTCTAGTCCGCGACAGATTGCGGTTTCAATTCTTGCGGTCGCCTGGTACCAGCTTTCAGGGTCATCGGCTCGCTCATAAAGGTCGGATAAATCTAATGGCGGTAGCGCCTTAACCCACACGTCTTTTTTACCTTTAAGATTGGGGTGTTTTCCATAACGGTCGAGGACGTCTTGGGCTCCCCACTGCACCACTGGCACTAGCGGAACTTGGGCTCGTAGCGCCATCCGCGCCGCCCCGGTTTTCATGCGCATCGGCCAAAAATCGGGGTCGCGGGTTAGGGTACCTTCCCCATAAACCGTGACGCATTCTCCGGCTTGTAAACCTGCAATCGCGGCCGCTAGGGCATCGCGTGATTGACTGGATTCGCGGTAAACCGGGATTTGCCCACAAGAACGCATAATCGAGCCCAAAACCGGAACTCTGAACAGTTCTTCTTTACACAGAATCCGTACCGGATATCCGGCACTGGTCATGAAATGCATCATAGTCATGGAGTCAAACTCGGAAATGTGGTTTACTACCGCTACGAACCCGCCGTCTTTGGGCAGATTTTCCTGCCCTTCCCAATGCCGGCGGGTAAGCGCACCAACCGGTATCCGCGCCACACGCACACAAAACTTATAGAAGCGAGAGAACTGCCCGGCCATAGTTACCCCTTATCTTTCCAGCTTTACTTGCGCACCTAACGTTCCCAGCTTAGTGAGGAAATGTTCGTATCCGCGGCTAATCATATCGATTCCATGCACTGTAGATTTACCGTCGGCGGCTAGTGCCGCAATCAGGTGTGAGAACCCTCCTCGCAGGTCGGGGATAGTAATATCGGCTCCATGTAGCGGGGTCGGCCCGGAAATCGCGGCGGAATGGTAATAGTTTCTTTGCCCGAAACGGCAGGCTAGACCGGTTAAGCATTCGCGGTATAGCTGGATTTGTGCTCCCATTTGATTGAGGGCACGGGTAAAACCAAAACGGTTCTCATATACGGTTTCGTGGACAATCGAAAGTCCCCGGGCTTGAGTAAGCGCTACCACCATGGGTTGTTGCCAATCGGTCATAAAACCGGGATGTACATTGGTTTCTAGCACAATTGGTTTTAGTTCCCCGCCGGGATGGTAGAAGCGAATCCCGTCTGGCTCTACCGAAAAAGCACCGCCGACTTTTCTAAACATATTTAGGAAAGTAATCATTTCCGGTTGGGAAGCGCCTTCAACAAATACATCCCCTTGGGTGGCAAGCGCAGCTGATGCCCACGAGGCTGCCTCGATTCTATCTGCCAGAGCAGTATGGTTGAAGCCCTCTAGGTATTCAACCCCTTCAATCCGGATAGTGCGGTCCGTATCTACGCTGATAATGGCTCCCATCTTTTGGAGTACATTGATCAGATCCATGATTTCCGGTTCGATAGCTGCACCGCGCAGCTCGGTAATTCCTTCGGCTTGCACCCCGGCGAGCAGGGTTTGTTCGGTTGCTCCTACCGAGGGATAGGGCAAGTCGATTACCGCTCCCTTAAGTCCATCGGGAGCAGCGATATGGATTCCTGACCCCAGTTTGTCTATTTTTGCGCCAAAGGAACGCAAAATTGAGAGGTGAAAATCGACCGGACGATCACCGATAACACATCCACCCAGGTCAGGTATAATTGCTTCTTTTAAGCGGTGCAGGAGCGGTCCGCAAAACAGAATCGGGATTCTAGAAGATCCTGCCAAGGTGTCGATACTGGCTACCTGCGCGGCCTCTACGTTTGAGGGATCAATATAGAGCTGACCACTAGCGGATTCGTATTCGGTTTTTACCCCGTGTAGTTCAAGCAGCCCACATACAATATCTACGTCACGAATCAGGGGAACATTGTTTAATGTGGAGGGGGTCTTGCCTAGCAGCGCCGCCACCATTGCTTTCGGGACAAAATTCTTTGCGCCTCGAACCTTTATTCGCCCCGTCAAGGGATGTCCGCCTTGTACTTTAAGAACCGGCTCCACGTGTTACTTCCTTTTCCGCTTTTCCCAGTGTTTCTAGTCTACCCGTCTGCGCGCTAGGAAATAGCCACCGGGCACGAATTGCGCCTTTAGCGAGGACGAGCTTTGACTAAAGACACAACGAAGGGGGTAATAGTGACTGATTCTAAAGTGGGCAGCGCAGCGGCTAAACTACTTTCCTTACCCTCTAGCTACAAAACATTTTGCCCTATAAACCGTCCTACACATTGGGCTAAGCCTGCGGGGATACTGCTTGAGCAGAGGTAAGAGGCGTCCTCGGGAAAGGTTTTACGGGCAGAGTTCGTGGCAAAAATTCGGCTCGTACCTGTTCGAAAGCACTAATCGCGTCCTCGTCACGCAAAGTAAGATCAATATCGTCCAGCCCCTCCAGCAGGCGCCAGCGCGTATAGTCATCAATTTCAAAACTACAGGTAAAAGAGCCACAGACTATCTGATATTTTTCAAGGTCTACGGTTATTTTTATACCGGGTTCTTCCTCCATAAGTTTCCACAAGATATGACAGTCATCCAGGCTTATTACCCCTGCGACCATGCCATCTTTTTCGCAGTTACCGCGAAAAATATCCGCAAATTTGGGAGCCAGCACCACTTTGAAACCATAGTCGCGCAGGGCCCAAACCGCGTGTTCCCGGCTTGAACCAGTACCAAAATCCGAACCGGCTACTAGCACTGAACCGCTCGCATAGGGGTCAAGATTGAGTACGAAGTCTTTATCTTGTCTCCAAGCGGCAAATAGCCCATCTTCAAAACCGCTCTTGGTTACCCGCTTCAAATAAACTGCGGGAATAATCTGGTCGGTATCTACATTGGAGCGTCGCAGCGGCACTCCTACCCCGGTATGGGAAACAAATTTATCCATGCTGTTACGCTTTCTTCCCTTAAACTTCTTGCTCTAAATCCTCAGGGCTGGCAAGGTATCCTTTAACCGCAGTAGCTGCTGCAATTGCGGGAGAAACTAAATGGGTACGCGAGTTTTTTCCTTGCCGCCCCTCAAAGTTACGGTTCGAGGTAGAGGCCGAGCGCTCCCCCGCCTCCAGTTTGTCGGGATTCATCCCTAAACACATTGAGCAGCCCGCATTTCGCCACTGCGCCCCGAAATCGGTAAAGATTTTATCTAAACCTTCCGCTTCGGCCTGTAAACGTACCCGCGCCGAGCCCGGTACTACTAGGACGCGCATCCCTTTGGCTTTCTTTCGTCCTCGCCAAACCTGGGCTACGGTACGTAAATCTTCGATACGTCCATTAGTGCATGAACCGATAAATACGGTGTCTATTTTGATTTCCCTCATCGGCGTACCAGGGGTTAGCCCCATATATTTGAGGGCGCGACGCGCGGCATCCCGCTCACTATCTGAGGTTATTTGTTCTGGATTGGGCACTTTCCCACTGAGTGACACCCCCTGCGCAGGATTAGTTCCCCAGGTAACAAAAGGTTCGATACTATCTGCCGGGATAGTTATTTCCCGGTCAAAGCGGGCATCTTTATCACTTTTAAGACTTTCCCAATAATGCAACGCCTGCTGCCAGTGGATACCCTCTGGGGCATGAGGACGCCCTTTAATATAGTCAAAAGTGGCCTGGTCGGGGGCAATCATTCCTGCCCGCGCCCCGGCCTCGATTGACATATTACAGATAGTCATCCTCCCTTCCATGGAAAGATTTTCGATAGCTTCGCCCCGGTACTCGATTACGTATCCTTGACCTCCGCCGGTACCGATTTTGGCGATAATAGTTAGGATAATATCTTTCGCAAAAACTCCGGGACGTAGCTTTCCGGGGAGATTAATCGCCATGGTTTTGAATGGTTTTAACGGCAGAGTTTGAGTGGCTAGCACCTGCTCTACCTGCGAAGTTCCAATTCCGAACGCGAGCGCACCAAAAGCTCCGTGAGTGGAAGTATGCGAATCTCCGCAAACTATGGTCATTCCCGGCTGTGTAAGACCCAGCTGCGGACCGACCACATGCACAATCCCCTGGTCGGTATCCCCTAGGGAGTGCAGCCGAATTCCGAACTCTTTAGCGTTTTCACGCAGGGTACGAATTTGGGTAGCGGAAGTTTTGTCTTTAATCGGTAAATCAATGTCGATAGTCGGGGTGTTGTGATCTTCAGTAGCAATAGTGAGATCGGGGCGGCGGACTTTTCTCCCCACCATCCGCAATCCAGCGAACGCCTGGGGACTGGTTACTTCGTGACAGAGGTGAAGGTCAATGTAGAGCAAATCGGGCGCGCCGTTTTCGCCATTTTTTACAACGTGAGCTGCCCAAACTTTCTCTGCAAGAGTTCGCCCCATATGCGTCTCCTAGGTTTATGCTGGTAAACTTAGACTATCTTTGAAAAGTGTAGTTGGAATTTCAAGCTATAAGATGGCAGTATCAAAGCATGGACAATAATAATGATGGAAGTGGAGTCGGAGTTCTCGACAAAGCTGTACTTGTCTTAGCCGCCCTCGAGGCTGGTCCAGGAACCCTAGCCCAATTAGTTACCAGTACCGGGCTTGCTCGCCCTACTGCCCATCGGATTGCAGTAGCTTTGGAGTATCACCGCTTTGTAGCCCGGGATGTTCATGGTCGTTTTATTTTAGGTCCTAGAATCGCAGAATTAGCTTCCGCTGCCGGTGAAGATAGGCTGCTGGCATCTGCCCGCCCGATTCTTAAGGCACTTTGTGAGCATACCCAAGAGTCTACGCAAATGTATCGTCGCCAAGGAGACCAGCGCATAGTGGTCGCTAGCTGTGAATCTCCTTTAGGGCTGCGCGACTCCACCCCCACCGGTTCTACCTTGTCCATGAAAGCTGGCTCTGCCGCTCAAATCCTCCTTGCCTGGGAAGAACCCGATCGTTTACATCGGGGCTTGCAGGGTGCGTCTTTCACCGCCACTCAGCTTTCGGTGGTTCGTCGGCGTGGTTGGGCGCAATCTATTGGGGAACGCGAACCCGGTCTGGCTTCGGTATCTGCTCCGGTACGTATGGCTTCGGGAAAAGTTGTGGCAGCGTTGAGTGTTTCCGGGCCGATTGACCGCATGGGTCGTCAGCCAGGCAGGATTCACGGTCCGGCAGTAGTTGCTGCTGCCAGCCGACTTTCAGACTTTATGCGCCGCGCGGAAGGAATTATTGCCAGCAAGAAAAACCAGGTAGTAGAGTAGTACCTCTCGTTTCGTCAGCCTGCGTATTCCGGAGGTTTTATTCTTCTACCGGCAGAGCACGCTTCGACTTATTGCTTAGGGGTTTATTTTAAGGCGCGCGTGAAGCTTTTTCGGAACTCCTGGGCATGCTGATAGGCAGCTAGGGTAGCTTGCAGGCTTCGTTCCCATGAAACTGGACTGGGCTGATTGATACAGTTTTGATGCATCTTAAGGAATCTTCCCTCTAGCAGGGCAGCAGCGGTTTTTTCAGCTAGTGCGTAATCATTTTCCGCACTAATCCCGGTGATTCCCTCATTTATGAGGTCGCTAACTGGGCTTTGTTGCAAAGTAGCCAGTGGTAATCCGCTCGCCCTAGCTTCCGCAGCCGCGATTCCGAAACTCTCGTTCAGGCACAGGGTAATAAAAAAATCTGCTTGCCGGTAGGCTTTAAGCAATCCCACCTGGTCTTTGCGTCCTAGTAAACGTACTTGCCCTTTTCGAACCCGGGAGCACCTTTTTAGGAATGGTTCGAGAGCGCCCTCTCCGAAGATATTTAATCTTAGCTCCCCCGCTTGACCTAGAATCTGGTTTACAGCGCTGGTGAATTTAATGAGTGCTAAAGGCCGTTTCCGGGGCATCAAGCGAATCGCGCTTACGGCTTCAAAGCTGGCTTTGCCTGCATTTTTCCTTTCTGATTGCCTGATTATCTGCCTAGTCGCGCTAGATTCTACTTGATTACCTAGGGAGAAACTTGAGAGCTTAGTCTCGGGTTTATCTTTCGGAGGAGCCCAGAATTCAGTATCAATACCATTCGGGATTATTGGCCATTGACGCTGCCTATTAGGGCTTACTAACTGATTAATTTGTGATTCCATCAGTGAGGAAACACCGGAAAATAAGATTCCGGCATCAACCCAACGGTTAAAAAATCCACTAGCTCGCATCAGCGGTGCCCAGGTAGCGAGTTCGCAGTGAAAGGTAACTAAGGTGGGAATATCTAGTGTTTTAGCAATTTCCAAGGCTAAATGGGCAAATGGGGACAAAACCCCTACGTGTATATGGAGAAGGTCAAAATGTGGAAATATGGCAGGAAAAAAGCGCCCCGCAAACGGATTCATAGGAGTAAACCCTAAGGTTGGCATTCCTAAACGGTGTACGGGAATTCTACCCTCAAGTCTGCGACCAACAAAGGAGCCATCTCGGGTGGCAGTAACAACTTCTGGGGAATACCCAAATGATTTTAGTTGCTGCGCTAAGTTGTAGGTTTGGGTTTCAATGCCACCCATATGGGGCGGGTAGCAGTCCGTTACTATCCCGATACGCATGGTTTTATTCTATCTTTAGTTTCCGGACTAGAGCCTATTGAGTAAGACAGATTCGTGATAGGCGCCTAGAGGCTATAGCGGGGCTAACATCTTACGGGTTTTTGGGGTTTTTGTTTTTGCTAGTGTGGGCTGTTTGGGTTGGTTGTTGGTGGTGTTTGGGGTTTTTTTGTGTATATGGTGAGGAGACCAAACCCTTTTTGGGGGTTTGGTCTCCTGTTTAGTGGGGTTGTGGTGGTTTCTTACTCTCCCGCGCTCGTTGGTGCGTAGTACCATCAGCGTTGCCTAGCTTAGCTTCCAGGTTCGGGATGGGGCTGGGCGTGTCCTAGGCGCTATGACCACCACAAGTCTTTATTTATTTCCCTCCCCTGTTTTGTTTTGTGTTGTTTGTTTGGGGGGGTGTTCTTGTGGAACTATTTTTTTTGAGAGTGAGTGTGAGCGTCTTT
>NZ_JAQEVU010000013.1:0-25542 GCF_027694345.1 Varibaculum timonense | reverse complement strand
ATTCCAAGAGTACTCGACTAAACTGAGACATTTTAGTGCAGAAAATGGTGCTCGCCATGCCCGTAAAGCACGAGCAGCCGCACAGCGCCTCGGGGTGCCACCCACCATCATCTACTTCGCCGTAGATTACGACGCCACCGACCCTGAAGTGACAAGCCATATCCTTCCGTACTTCCAAGGTGTGCGTGGAAGTCTCGGAGGTGGATATAAAGTTGGAATCTACGCCTCAAGAAATATCTGCACCCGCATCATCGAAGCAGGGTATTCGGTTGCGTCGTTCGTTTCCGATATGTCCACAGGATTCTCTGGCAACCTAGGCTTCCCAATTCCTATTGAATGGAATTATGACCAGTTCACTGAAATAAGTAATTACAAGGGCCAGGGTTTTGACTTGGATCGAGTCGCCTACTCAGGTCGAACGCCCGCAGTAAGTTACGTTTCAGAATCGAATGCTGGTGGCACTTCTGCTAATGCCAGCGTCAATTACTCCAAGCTTGCTCCGATTGATCTGATCTGGCATCTGGAGAAGCGCTTTGAGGAACTACGCCTCGACGGCAAAGTTGGTAAAGACTATGTTGCAGGTTCTCACTCGGGAGGAACTTGGGTAACTGTCGCAACATGGCGTTGTGTGCTCAATTACCTGGCAAAAGCATATCTACGTGATGGCGACAGTAACTCAGCTGTGAACTGGTCCATATCTGCCGAAAGCTTCAGGACTGCTGATGCTAGTGTGCTCGAAAATGACACTATAGGCAAGAAAATTATTGACGCTTTGAATCGTTATATTGATAGCACATGGCGCCAATCCATGACAGACAAGAATGGGGAAACTGTTGATCTGGCGCATTTAGCAGCAACAACGCTGGGGTATTCCAACTGGAATGTAATCCCCGATGCTTGGACAGGCTGGGCCGGAGACCTAGCAACAGCTATGGAGAACATCCAAAAAACACTCGAATGGAATCCCGGCGCAGACCGCGATCAAGTAGCTGCGGCGTTGGTCGGACAAGGAAACGATTACCGTCAGCATCCTGGTTTACAAGGACTAGTTCTCGATAAGAAAAACGACAAGGGAGAATGGGAATCTATAGGAAATAACTGCAACCGTGATGATCTCTGCTGCGATGGAGACGCCATCGTCATCGCCAACACGTTAGAAAACAGCGACGACTCCAACGCACATCTTCTGTAAGAAACACTGCGAGAGTACTATAACAACTCCAGCAAACTAGCCAACAGATTCAAGCAGATCGCCTGGAGCTTGAATGCCAACAATTCTAGTGAAGCGTACAAGAAAATTAGTGAATATGCTGATCTAGATAGCGCCGTTCTAGGTTGGTTCCTGGCTGGATATGTCGAGAAGGACACTCGTTTGGCGGCTTGCCGAAAGCTAGCTGAATTCATCTACTGATAGTTGGTTCGGTCTTCCTCTTGGTGTGGTGCTTGGGTAAAAACACCAAACCCAAGCGCCACACCACCAGAGACAAGCGCGCCGATGGCGGGAATAGCGAACTGGCTCAGTAGTTGAAAATAAGAATTACTACGAACCAACGAGCCAATGCCGTCAAGGGAAAACAAAAAAGCCGAGAGTCCGATAAAGGCTCCGAGCATAAGCTGCAGTATTCGTATAGATTGAATACCAATTATGTGCCTAGTAAATAGCAGGACAAGAATCGTGTAACACACGTAGGCGATTGATATCAGCAGGAAACCAGCGAAAAACCCCAAATCCCTGACTTGGCAGTTTTGGATTATCGCGAAGAAAAGCCACGCCCCGGCGAAATACGCTGCAGTACACACAAGAAGCACAGCTATCTTTCTCAATGTTCATTCCCTCGCGTTCCGACACGCGTTATGACGCAGTGGCACAAGTGGTATTCATACACATTAGTACATGTTATCAATAGGAACTATAAATATGGCGAAAGACGGAACCAATCGCGGGGGGGGGCGCCGCGTGAGGGTTGGCGCGAAACCCGACCCGCTGAGTGAGAAACTCGCTAAGGGGCTGCCTGCTACTCGCTTGGAAGATCCGCTAGCGAGCCCTTTTGATTTCGAGGGCGCAGATGTTGGTGATGGCGCGGTGCTTGCTGGTGAGGTGATGCCCGAACCCTCTGAATACTTAAGCGATATTCAGCGTGATGGTAAACCGCTGGGCGCGGACATTGTGTATCGGGAGACGTGGCGCTGGCTTGATGAGCGTGGCTGCACGAGGTTTGTTTCTAAGCGTCTGATTGAGGCCTACGCCCAGGCGTTCGCCCGCTATGTGCAGTGTGAGCAGGCGATCTCCAAGTTCGGTTTGCTCGGCAAGCACCCGACCACGGGGGCTGCTATCGCTTCCCCGTTTGTTGCTATGAGCCAGTCTTTTGGTAAGCAGGCAAACTTGTATTGGTATGAGATTTTTGAGATTGTGCGGGCGAACTGCACTAGTGACTATTCGGGTGCGGCCCCGGGTGATGAGGTTATGGAGCAGTTATTGAAATCCCGCTCCTAGATGCGTCCTCGTTGCTTACCGGGGTTATTTGGGGCGTTTTGTTGCGCTGAAAGCTACCCCTAGCACCATTCCAACTCCTGTGCCAATAGCTACCCCTAAGACAATATTGTCCATAATGAACCCAAAGAACGCGCGCAGAGTTACCGCTATACCCGCTACCAAAAAACCAGACCACAACGTTACCGCCTGTAACCCACTGTTCAAACAAAAAGTCGCAGCTTACGCTCAGGTCTCTACAAATCTGGAAGAACAAGCCACCAGCTTGAGTTGAAAACCCAGTGCCCGCATGGAGCGGTTAATATCCGTGATCGCGCGCTTAAACTCCCGCTCGCCCTCCAGGCCAATACGCAGGTCAAGCGAGCTATCAGACACGTGCTTTCACCTCCTTACAACATGGGCTAAAATCCCTTGACGCAACTGCAGGCGTAAGAGTAAATTCTAAAATAAGAGTGGGTTTGGTCACTTTTTGCTTCATTACAACGATGTAAAAGGAGTAACACCGATGAGTAATTTAAAAACACGACTGATTTCAAGTTTTGCTGCTACTTTGCTACTGGCGGGCGGCATGGTGACAGTTGATAACATCTCTGCCAGCGCATTAGGCTCCGATTGCAACGCATGGGTGCATACTTCGGGTAATTCGCAACAGGGACAAGGTAAATGTCGTAGAGTCAATTCGGACACTAAGGTTAGAGTGTATTTGAACATTCCAAAGTGGTCGGATGCTACCTCAGACTGGTTCCACGACATAAACAGAGTCCACGCTACTAGTTGGGTAACAAAGTGGAGAAATTGGGGTGCTTCTGCTGCCGCTATTGAGCAAGCACGTAGGTGATTAAACACGATGATTTCTTGCTCTGAGGTTTCGTTTAAGTTTCCAGGAGCTAGGGTTGATCGGGTCATTTTCGACGAGATGACTGCGTCTTTTGACGCGGGAATGTTTCATGCGGTGATGGGGCCGTCTGGCTCGGGTAAAACCACTCTGTTGAGTTTGCTAGATGGTTCCCTTACTCCCGATCACGGAACGATTATGCTAGCTGGGCGTCCCATCGAATCGTATTCACGACGCGAGCTACGTTCATGCTTGTTGGCTCGGGTTTATCAGGATTATCGACTGGTGCCATTTTTGAGTGCGGTGGATAACGTGCGCCTAGCACAGCAGGCAGCCGGTAGCTTACGTAGCCATCCGCTTTTAGCTTTGGAGTATTTAGAGCGTCTTGGGGTTAAAGACTTAGCGGAGTATCTGGTGGATAATCTATCGGGAGGCGAAGCGCAGCGAGTAGCAATTGCGCGGGCTTTGATTAATTCTCCACAAGTCTTGCTCGCAGACGAGCCTACCGGGGCTTTGGATGAGAAAAACTCTCATGAAATCGGTATTCTACTGCGTGAATTGTCGCATGAGTTAAACGTTTGTTTAGTGGTAGTCACGCATGATCCTGCTTTAGCCGCGCTTGCTGACCGGGTAGTGGAAGTGAACGATTATCGCTTGCGTGAAAAACAGCTCGCGCCTGCGACAGCCTACTGAGGTGAGATTATGCGATGTCGTCTAACCTGGGGCTGCGTAAACGCGAACCTCAAGCTAGTGGTAGGCTTTTTTGTTTGTCTGCTTGCGCTGTCTTTCACCGCGATTTTTTTGAATAATATCGCCACTGTTTATCGTCAAACGGTAGCCGAGGATACGCGAGTCACATATGGAGGGTTTGCCTACCGTATCGGGGCTACTACCCAAAATGCCAAACAACTGTTACACTCCGCGACCTCTGGTCAAAATCTGGTGCCGGTTATCACCACCACCTGTAAGCTTGACTATGGTGAGAGTAGCGCAGATGCGGAGTGGAAGCGTTCCGGAGCCGGCTTTGATTATGGACGCTTACTGACAGGAAAACGCGCCACCGCAAATAATGAAGTAGAAATTTCCCAGTCCCTTGCCACGCGTAGCCATATTGGGCTGGGAGGTGAGATTAACTGTGATGGTAGGCGCTTTCAGGTAGTGGGCATTAGTGTTTTACCAGCGCGCCGGTCAGAAGTCTATATATCAACCCGCCTGGATTCCTCAACCGACTCGGCTAACGTCACCAACTGGGTCACTAATACCGATATAGCTAATTCAAATTATCGTCCACTTTTTGATCGCGGAGAATTGCGTAAAGTCTCGCTAGATTACGCGATTCGCTATGCACAGGAATCAGCAGAGCAAGGATTTGTTGCAAACGCTCTGATTATCTCCCATCTATTGCTCGCAACTGTCGGGATTGTGCTACTGCTAGGATTTTTAGCATTTCGACGGTCTACTGCAAAATTGCGGCAGGCACTCCTGGCAGCCGGTTTTAGCAACCTGAAAACAAGCTTGCATAGTCTCGTGCCTCTTTTCCTGTCCCTGTTTAGTGGGGTTCTTCTCGGAGCTTTAGGCGGTTATTTGGCGCTATTTACCTGGCGAGATCAGATTGCGCTTCGTTTTGAACAAGTTTGGGATGAGGTATCGCTAAGTGGCGATTATCGGGCTTTACTCGAACTAGTCGTTTATTTCGTGAGCGCACTAGCGGTATATGTGCTTGCACTTTATTTAAGGGCTTATCGTTCAATTAAAACTAGAGCATCTAAATCTAGTAATCGCGAGTTAAAAGCCGAGATTATCGCAGGTCTCGCGTTGCTGGGTGTGGGTGTTTTATGCAGCTTCTTAGCTAGTTCAAATGTTGCTGTCTTGTATTACATTGCGCTAGCCACAATCGGGATCGGGGTTGCACTACTCGGATGTGCGCTACCCTTCTACGTCCATAAATCCCCTTTACGCCTAGCCGCCTACCGCGCTAGCGTACATAGTTTTATTCTCGGACCAATTATCTGTCTGCTTTGCATCCTCGCCACTCTCGGGGCCACTAACGCTACCATGCAGCAAAGAGCCCTCACCGTCGGTAAACCTAACGCTGACAGTTACCTCACCGTTTCGTTTATTAACGATGCAGACGTAAGCTATCTGAAAACTCGTTTCCCGCAGATTATGACCCATGCCATCATATTTGGGTTCCCGGAAAAATCAGAACACTCTTTGCGCGTAGCAGAAGGTGCCTACGCAGCCTGCATCCATCAAAACTCCAATAGCGACAGGTGTAACCAGTGGATGACACTGGTGGGCTTTGTCCTATCCGAAAACGGCAAAGAGCTAACCGAAAAAATCTCTCCAGAACTCGCCGACACCCAAGACTCCGCCGAATACGCCCTGGTTATTTTTGGTACCAATCTGGATAAGCCAGAAGAAACCATTCCCGTTACACTGCCCAAAAAGGTAGACGAACGCCTCGACTATGCAGAATTACCTGGCTGGGTAGCTAACCCTCAAGACCCAATCTTTAGCAATAAAGGATTTACTATCGGGATAGAAAGACGCCTATACATCCCGGACTTTTCACACTACCCCGCAGACAAGCAACAACAATTCAAATCTGTGGCTCAACAGCTCTCATCCGATCTGGCCTTATCAGAACCTCTCGGTACCAACAGTCAAACCCTAGACATCATCAACTGGTTAATCCTGTCCATCGAAACTGCTCTCTGCCTACTACTTATCTATATCGGCACCACCATCACTACCCAAAACAGTCATGCCCTAGTTAGCACCCTGAGAGACTACGGTTACCCGCCTCGTAAACTAGCCGCCATACGTTTAACTCAATTAGCCCCCTATCTAGCCGCAGTGGTGGCTGGTTCGCTTATCGGCCGAATAATGCTAAGACCAGTTGTTGCCGGCCGTGCAGTACCCGAAAACATTTCCCCAGACTGGACATGGATTCTACCAGCCATCATTATCGCGGCTGTCGTTGGCCTTACCCTCGTCCCTAAAACAGTAAAAAATCCGGGATAAGGAGAAAACCATGAAAAAACTATTTGCATGCTGTACAGCTTTTGCGGTCACTTTACTGGTACATATACCGCTAGTTTCAAGCGCAGCAGAAAATGATTCCATCCCTATTGCCAATAGCCCACAAGAAGTATTGTCTAATAAAATCGTTAAATATGTTGATAAATCTGAAAATCGGGGTTAATACCCAAAATAATGCGCCTGGGGCCACTACCCCTGGAAGGCTATCTTCAACCGCTTTACTTGACAGAGCGACTTGCCACAAGTGTCGATACAGCACTTAAGGCAATAAACAGTGAGACAGAAGCTCCTAAATTGTTTGATATTGGACTAAAAAACGGAATCGCAAAAGCCAATAAACCAGATGAGAAAGTAAGGGAAACATCTTGTTTCTTCTCTTTACCGTTCTTGAGTATAGCTCCAGTTCGAGCCAGTTGAACTCCAGAGAAAACTGCCCCAATAAGATTAGCAGTTAGGCTTAGAATAAAATACATATTTTACCTTCTCCTTACAAGAGAATAACATCTTCCAATTCCAATCAGATCCCAGAAGTTATCGACTAAGAATGGGCAGGCAACCACTATAAAAATTATATCTTTTGAAGTTAGTTTAGAGTTAAACCCCAAAGGGGGTGGGGATTGTTTTTGGACAGTTTTAGACTACCGGCTGGTAGTGGTGTTTGTATTGTTTTATGGTTAATCCACCGAGGGTGAGTTTGATGCGGTGGTTGTTGTAGAAATTTATGTAGCGTTTAATGGCTGTTTCAAGCTCGTTGGTGCTTTCCATTTGTATCCGTAGTACATTTCATTTTTCATTCGCCCGAAGAAGCCTTCACATGCAGCATTATCGGGTGAGCATCCTTTTTTAGACATTGATTGGTTGATGTCGTGACATCGTAAAAACGCTGCATAATCTCCGCCACGATAGTGAAATCCTCTATCAGAATGAATTATCAACGATTTGTGATCAAAGGGTTCTTGAAGAGCCATATTCATTGAAGCCATTACTATTTCATTACTGGGATGCCCCCGCTAGCCCACCCGACTATCTTGCCGTCAAAACAGTCGATAACAGCTGAAAGATACAGTTTCGATTCCGCTGTGATGAACTCGGTTCTACTGAAATAATCCCTTGCCTCAGCACACCCGGATTACACTCATTGAAACACAGGTGAAAAGCGGCTCTAATCTCGTGTCTTACCTAGTCACTGACGGGTACTCACGCAACGAGCGCGAAACCGCACACAGTGTTATCTTCTATCAACCCGTTGTATCAACACGTCAATCCAACGTTTGCTGACTTTTCTACTCCGCCGCGCCCTATTTGTTCTGATAGGTAACCTCTAAAGTGGCGCGTGCCAGGCAGTGGAATAGCGCCTGGAAGTTAGCGGCCGCGGCAGACGCGTCCTCATCCAGTTCCAAAGTTTCCGTATCCAAGGCGTGAACAGCGAAAATATAGCGGTGCGGACGATCGCCCTTCGGCGGCGCTGCCCCCATATATGACCAGCCACCCCCATCGTTACGTAAATGGAAAGCCGATCCGTCAAGCTCTAAGTCACTACTGCCCGCGCCAGTAGGCAGGGAAGTCATCTCCGCCGGAATGTCCGTAATCAGCCAGTGCCAAAACCCCGAAGGAGTAGGGGCATCAGGGTCAAAACAAGTAAGCAGGAAAGACTTGGTTTCTTTAGGGAAACCGCTCCAAGAAAGTTGCGGAGACAGGTTCTCCCCCGCTGCTATCTGCGCGGTCGGCATCTGTCCGCCCGCTGTCATATCAGCAGAAGTCAAAGTAAAAGTAGGAAGCTCCGGCAACGCCTCGTAGGGATCTGGGGCTATCGGTCGAGAGTTTAAATCCATCTTTTCTCCAAACGTCGAAGTTGCAACTCTCTTAAGACTACTGAAATTAGACACTAATAGCTGACAAAACGGATAAAGTACCGAAAAAAATGGCTCAAACCGGCTACTATCAGTAAGAACTCTCCAGAGGACGCAGTAATCGCCCCCCATACCGCCACCTCATCTAATAGACCCCCTGGTCATCTTCAAAACCGTGTCCCCGATTTACCCGTAGCAACTTTTCATTCCCAAAATATCGGGAAGTGAATCAGGAAAGTATTTTCTGAGTTGTTCCCTTTGTTTACCCTCCTCAAGAAAAACAATAGGATTGAGGGCGTGTTGCATTTGATCTATTTCGAGCCGCGGATTCCGGGAAATACCGGAGCTGCTATCCGCTTATCCGCCTGCACCGGCACTCTATTACACCTGATAGAACCACTTTGCTTCGATATGGACGACACAAAGCTCAAGCGCGCGGGACTGGACTACCACGACCTCGCACACGTGAAAGTACACCCTAATTTAGAGGACGCCCTCGCGGAAATACCGGGACAGATTCACGCTTTTACCGGGCATTCTTCTCTTCAGTTTCAAGAGGTTTCTTATGGGGGCGAGGACGGACTGTTATTTGGCCCTGAACCTACCGGTCTCCCGGAAGAGGTTATGAAACATCCTCGCATAGCTAACCTGGTGCGGATTCCGATGGTTCCGCATTTGCGCTCTTTGAACTTAACAATTTCAGCTAGTATCGGCTTGTACGAGGCCCTGCGGCAAAACTCTTATCCGGGATTGGTTTAGAAAAGCTAGCTACACCGAGAATTATTTATTTGCTGGACGTAGCGGCGAAGAAACCACCAGCCAGACAATAGTTAAAACACTTAATATCGCGGGCATATAGAAATAGGTTTGTCCCCAGTTGCACAGTAACTGAGCGCATTCTAAGTGAGGCACAGAAAAAACCCACGCAAACAAAACCAACAAGATAATCTCAATCCCGCTGAGCGTCCAGGCTAAAAGCCGCATTCGTCGTCCGTTATGGATAACCGCAACCGAGAGCGTAATCCAGTGCGCAACATTCGCAATCGAAAGCATCGAAAATCCGTATCCGGGAGTATTAGCTGCCGGTAGCGTGGAGAACTCGTAAAACAGCGCAACCACAGAGAAAACCACTAGGCACGCCATGAAAATCCGCCCCACTCCCCACGATACGGTACGCGGATCTTTAGGGGACGACTGCGCGGACGTAGATGCTGGCACTATCTCCTCCCTGGTGTTTAGATAGCTATTTTATGATTGTTGGCTTAATACCCAAAGTCTACCCATCGAAGCTGAAAGCAGCATTTTCGGTCCGCTTCCCAACTCCTGCCAACTCCCGCCCCCTAGCACTCTCCCTAATGAGCCCCCTCCCACTCCAAAAACTCTCAGCTAGCATTTCCACTTCCACCGCGCCCTCAGCATAAAATTCTCTCCCGTAAATCCCCCAGACCCAGGCAAAACCCTTTTGCCCAAAACCAGCTACCAAAGCGCCCTCCAGGTGCAGCCGCACAGGTAAAAAGCGAAAACTCGGCGACTTCTTATTGTCATAATCTTCAGAAAGAGCCTTAATCGCCGTGCGTTTAGCGAGTAAAAATGAAAGAATGTACGCAGGTGTCTAGGATACTATAGGTGCGGTCGCCCATCCTTTTTCGGGGCTATCTGCCTGTATATCTGGACGAGACGCGAGTTTTATCAAGGAGAACATCACAA
The DNA here is from genome assembly GCF_027694345.1 of Varibaculum timonense. NCBI lineage: Bacteria > Bacillati > Actinomycetota > Actinomycetes > Actinomycetales > Actinomycetaceae > Varibaculum > Varibaculum timonense. Next base: position 15,614 of record NZ_JAQEVU010000013.1, on the reverse strand, counting down.
TGACGAGCACCTATGACCTCGTAGTCTTGGGCGCAGGCAGTGGTGGGTACGCTACCGCTTTGCGCGCCTCCCAACTGGGAATGAAAGTCGCCCTAATCGAGGGGGATAAAGTAGGTGGCACCTGCCTGCATCGAGGCTGCATCCCCACTAAAGCAATGTTGCACGTGGCAGAAGCTGTGGATGCCATCAAAGAAGCCTCTAGCCTGGGCATCAATGCTACTTTTAGCGGTGTAGATATGTCTAAGGTCGCGGCCTTCCGCGACAAGACTATTTCCCGTCTCCACAAAGGACTTCAAGGACTGGTAAAGTCACGCAAGATTGACTATATCCCAGGTTGGGGACGCCTGGTCAGCGCAAATACCGTCCAGGTTGGCACTGACACCTACCAGGGCAAGAACCTGGTATTGGCTACTGGCTCCTATTCAAAGTCACTGCCGGGACTGGCAATTGAAGGAAGGGTAATTACTTCAGATCAGGCACTGCAACTTGATTGGATTCCTCGCAAAGCGATAGTTCTCGGTGGCGGGGTTATCGGAATCGAGTTTGCTAGTCTGTGGGCATCTTTGGGGACGGAAGTTACCGTAATTGAGGCGCTTCCGCACTTGGCTAATAACGAGGACGCCGCAGTATCTAAAGGTCTAGAGCGCGCTTTCCGCAGTCGGGGCATTGTTTTTAAGACTGGCACTTTATTTGATTCAGTTACCCAAGACCAGGACGCGGTACAAGTTAGAACCCAGGCAGGAGATACTTTTGATGCGGACTTGTTGCTGGTGGCGGTGGGTCGCGCTCCGCGCACGCGCGATATGGGTTTTGAACAGGTCGGGATTAACCTCGATCGCGGTTTTATCCCGGTTGATGAGCATTTAATGACTAATGTTCCCGGCGTGTATGCGGTAGGCGACATTGTTCCTGGTTTGCAACTGGCGCATCGCGGTTTTGCACAAGGTGTTTTCTTAGCTGAGCATTTGGGCGGTCTTAGCCCGCACCCACTGGTTGAACAAAACATTCCGCGGGTTACCTTCTGCGAACCAGAGATTGCTTCGGTTGGTTTAACTCAGGCGCAAGCAGAAGAAAAATTCGGGCAAGAGGGCGTGCAGGTTACCGAATATAATTTGGCTGGTAACGGCAAATCCCAGATTTTGGGAACTGGCGGGATTATTAAAATGGTGGCTCAAAAGGACGGTCCAATCGTTGGTTTCCACGCTCTTGGCAAACGGGTTGGCGAGTTAGTTGGCGAAGGTCAGCTGATGGTCAATTGGGAGGCTTTCCCGGAAGATTTGGCATCGTTGATTCATACTCATCCCACTCAAAACGAAGCAATTGGCGAGGCTGCAATGGCTCTTGCCGGTAAACCCTTACATTCCTAAAGTCCGGAAAGGTTGATAATAATGGCACAAGACATTGAGATGCCCGCTCTGGGCGAATCGGTCACCGAGGGAACGGTTTCTCGCTGGCTAAAGAAAGTTGGCGACCAGGTCGCGGTTGATGAACCTTTACTTGAGGTTTCGACCGATAAAGTTGATTCCGAGGTTCCCTCCCCTATTTCCGGAGTCTTATCCGAGATTTTGGTTGAAGAGGACGAGACGGTAGACGTGGGTACGGTTCTGTGTCGTATCGGGGATGGCTCCGCTATGCCGGAGTCTTCTCCATCGGATACTTCTGCTAGTTCGTTGCCCGGAGAAACCCCCAGTGCTCCTTCACTTCCGGGTACTTCCTCGGTTCCGCCAGCCTCTAAAGCGCCTGCTGCTCCGGCGGCTCCCCCTGCTCCTAGTTTGCCTGCTAATCTTGCGGATTTGCCGGGTGCCGGGATTCCTTCCTCAATCAAGCGCGAGGGCGACCACCACGTAGTCCAATGGGCATACCCCCAAGCCCACACCGGATACCCCGGAACAATGACCGCCGAAGGACAAAACATCCCCCCATCCACACCAGATACACCTGCACCGCCCGCCCCCACCCCCACAGATTCTCCAGAAGAACTACCCGGCGCAGGGATTCCCTCCTCAATCAAGCGCGAGGGCGACCACCACGTAGTCCAATGGGCATACCCCCAAGCCCACACCGGATACCCCGGAACAATGACCGCCGAAGGACAAAACATCCCCCCATCCACACCGAGCGTATCTCCTATATCCAGTCAGTCTGCACTGCCGGTATCTGCGTCTTCTTCGCTTCCTCCTGCCGCGCCGTCCACGCCTAGCGTGCCCGCTGCGCCGAAACCACCGATTTCCACTTCCGGGGCAGCAGAAGAGAAATCTGCGACTGCTCAGCAGGTAAGTTCGGGATATGTCACTCCGATTGTGCGCAAGTTGGCACGAGAAAAGGGCGTAGATATTTCCACTATCCAAGGCAGTGGCGTGGGCGGACGGATTCGGCGCGAAGATGTGCTGGAAGCTGCGACAAAAGAACCGATGTCTTCGCAGCCAGAATCTACTGCCAGCTCTGCGACCCCAATTCCGGTGTCCACTGAACGCGGTAAAACCGAGAAACTTTCACGTATGCGGCAAACTATCGCTAAGCATATGATGAATTCCTTGGCTTCTACTGCGCAGCTGACCACCGTGGTCGAGGTGGATGTGACCCGAATTGCGAATCTGCGTGCCCATGCGAAAGACGCATTTGAACGCCGGGAGGGTACTAAGCTAACCTTCTTGCCGTTCTTTGTTAAAGCAGCTGTAGAGGCATTAAAGGCCCATCCGAAGATTAACTCACGGGTAAATGATGAAACTCAGGAAGTTACCTATTTTGACCACGAGAACGTGGGGATTGCCGTTGATTCCGAGAAAGGTCTGATGGTTCCGGTAATCAAGAACTGTGGTGATTTAACGATTGCGGCTATTGCCCGCAAGATTAATGAATTGGCTGACAAGGTACGTTCCGGCAATATCAGTATTGACGAAATGAGTGGAGGTACTTTCTCAATAACTAATACTGGTTCACGCGGAGCGCTCTTTGACACCCCAGTAGTCAATTATCCGGAGGAAGCTATCTTGGGGCTGGGAACGATTGTGCGTCGCCCCATGGTTGTAAAAGATTCCGAAGGTAATGACACTATTGCGGTACGTTCTTTGTGTTATCTTGCTCTGTCCTATGATCATCGCTTGATTGATGGTGCAGATGCGGCTCGTTATCTATCCGCGGTCAAGAATCGTCTGGAAGAGGGAGATTTTGCCGCGGAAGTCGGGATGTAATCTCTAACTAACCTAATTAGTTAAATACCTTGTAATCGTTGTGTGGCTTCAACAAAAGTTGAAGCCACACAACTTTTTACATTCCAAACACGTCGGCGGGACGCTTAGTTACCTGCTGGAAAATCAGTCGAGCTTGACTGTTCTGATGGCGTGTCCAAATCCAGGACTGGACTAATACAGAATCAAAATAGATAACCTGAGCAGTGTGCGGACCGAGTTCCCTTACCTCAATTTCGGAGGGAGAGGGAGGGTCTTCAGCTAGTAAAGCAGCTGCCTCAGTCCTAGAAATAGGCTCCCCCAACTCTCCTATGGATATGAAATCAGGGTGCATCATTTCCCAAATATGCACCCGGTCAGCACTGGAGCAATACTTTTGGAAACGTAAATCCTCGTCTCTAACTACCTGGGTAATAGGTCGCAGATTAGAGGCAGCTCCCCTGGCAGCTGAGCCTAAACCTCCCACGCCAGATGGACCGGGACTTTGGGAGTTCACAAAATCATTTATCCGCTGTTCCGACTGGTATTTTCGAGGAAATTCGGTCACATTATCTGGAAGCGAATCATTGATTCCCACACTTGAACCTAGTTTGGGGGTCAAGTGCTCTATTTTCTTTCCCCTGTCTTTGCGGGTGACCTTTTCGCCAATACCTCCGACCGGTTTTCCCGCGCCTTGATCGCGATAGCTATAAACAGTTTCCCGAGCATAAATATGCGCTTGTCTCAGCAAGTCGTGTTCATCAACGTTAATGCGTTTAGCTTCCACTTCCCGCGAGTCTAAATTTGCATCGATACCGCGAATCAGGGACAAATCTGCCAGCGGCATTCCGTCAAGTTTCGCCCAGCCATTATTACGCCACTGATGCCGCCAGGTTTGGAGCACGGATGCCACATATTCTAGAGAGGTTAAAACCAGTAGTGGCTCTTGGTCTCCGCGGGTTCTACGCACATATGAAAAGAGCGCCCGAAATTGTGCCTGTGCCATAGATACGGAATCTTCAACATATCCGCACGCCCAATTGTCTTGGTCAATCACCCACGACCAACCTACAAGGTTAGCGTCAGCAAGCACATAGGCATCTATCGCAACCGTTAATTTCACGTAATTATCTTGTCATATTTATTTGTTGCTTGCTTACTTATCCGGTTTTGTGACTCTAAGTTGTGGGTCACTATTGCAATCGACCTGCCAGCAACTGACGGGTTTGCCCCGCTAACACTACCGATCCGAAAACCACGACTCCTACCGTGTCAGCAGGCAGGTCGCCCTCTTCAGTTAAAGCTACTGCCTGGTCAATAGCATCCAGAAGATTCGGGGCAGCGAAAGTTTGTTCCACTCCAAACACTTCGCTAGCAATTTTGCCCAGTTCTGCCCCTTCCATTGCCCGCTCCCCCTCCATCGGAGTGGTTACAATCGCATCGAGCAGCGGCTCCATTTCTGCCAGAATTCCCTCCACGTTTTTATCAGCCATAGCAGAAAAAACGCCTACAACTTTTTGGAATCCAAACGCGTCCTCAATCCCAGATCGCAACGCCGCTGCCCCTGCCGGATTATGGGCGGCATCCACAATAATGGTGGGAGAAGCGGCGAGTACCTCTAAACGTCCTGGAGAACTCGCGGTATGTAAACCGGTTTCTAGCACCTGTTCAGATAGGGGTTTACCAGCTCCCAGAGCCTCCACTGCCGCGATTGCTATCGCCGCGTTCTCGGCTTGATGATGTCCAAAGAGCGGTAGATATAAATCCTGGTAGGTAGCTGCCGGGGTGGACACAGTAAACATCTGTCCCCCAACTGCCATTTTTTGCTCGCTAATCTTGATGTCTTGCCCCAGTAGGCGTAGGTTCGCATCTTTTTGTCTGCAAACTTCCCTAATAACTGCTAGCGCCTGCGGGTCTTGGTAACCGCAAATAACGGTTGCGCCAGGGCGAATAATCCCAGCTTTTTCCCTGGCGATTTCGGCTAGGGTATGTCCTAACCATTGTTCATGGTCAAAGGAAATAGGACAGATTACCTGTACTGGCGATTCCAAAACATTCGTAGAATCCCATCTGCCCCCCATACCGACTTCGATTACTCCTACCTCAATGGGAGCCGCCGCGAAAGCTTGAAATGCGAGCGCGGTCAGGTACTCGAAGAACGATAGGCGACCTTGACCTAGCTTCTCACCCTCTTTATCGGCAAGAGCAATAATTGCTTCTACGTCCCTATTGGCTTCTAAAAATGCCTGCGCACTGATAGGTTCGCCATCTATAGAGATGCGTTCGCGCACACTTACCAGGTGGGGGGAGGTAAATCGTCCTACCCGCAGTCCACTGGCCCGCAGCAGACTATCCGCTATCCGCGCGGTAGAGGTTTTCCCGTTAGTACCGGCAATATGCAAGCTGGAATAGGAAAGCTGGGGATTAGCAAGATAATCGAGGGCACGCTCAATGCGAGCCTTGGTCGGCGAAATGTTATGTTCGGGACGCCGAGTGAGGATTTGGCTATAGATTTCGGCTACTTGAAAATCTGTTCTCAAAGTTTCATCCGATTTTGATGAGGACGAGGGCGCATTAGCAACTCCGCCCGATTCCTCGCTATCTACAGCGAAGGTATCATTCGGCGCGGTTTGTGTCCCGGACTCCTCGTCCTCATCAATAACCGATTCGATAGCATCGGGAATCTCTATCCCACCTGCCGCTAGAACTTCGCGTAGACGAGTTAAGTCTGGCTCAGCAGTCGAGATGTCACTGACCGGTAACTCAATCTGTTCTTTGCGGTCTGCTTCCTGTAGGTAGGGCAGCAGTTCCGGGTCAATTTGCCCGCGAGCGCCTTTCGCCTCTTTAGCGATTTGTGCATACGGATTGAGTTCTGGCTCTAGGTGACCTTGAGTGTTCAAAGATTTCTCCCGATTATTTCCGTTAGTTTTCTATCGGATGTACCGCCGTAATCTCGATTTTTACCTCTTTTCCTGGGGATTGCTCGATTTGAAGCTGCGTGGCGAGCACTTCGTGGCTAATCATATCGGCATAGTTCTTGGTGGCTAAGAGGCGTTCTTCGGGCAGATACAAAGTTAGCTCAATCCGGTCAGAAACGTGCAAATCTTGAGTTTTGCGCTCATCTTGGATTGCACGCACTAAGTCGCGAGCATAACCTTCGGTTTCCAATTCGGCGGTAATCTCGGTGTCAAGAACCACCACTGCCCCGCTGCTCAGTACAGTAGCTACTTGTCCCTCCTCGACCTCGACCGAAGTGGACAGGGAGAATTGTTCGCCGCTGAGGGTAACTGCTTGCCCGTCTACCAGCACTTCGGGGAAAACTACCGTGTCAGCTACTTCTTGCCATTGCCCGGTCTTTCCCGCTTTGAACAGTTCAGAGGTGGCTTTGCGGATTTGAGGGGTGAATGCTTTCGGGTTGAGTTTCAGTTGCCGTTGCAGCTGCAAACCAGATTCGCTAGATGCTAGTAACTTCACCTGTTTGACGTTTACTTCCCCAGCTATGAGGTCAGTGAAATCTGCTAGCTTGGCTGCGGAATCATCAACGATTGTTAATGATTTCAGGGGTTGCCGTACCCGCAGTCCGTGAGTTTTTCGGAGAGAATGAGCAGCCGACACTGCGCTGCGTACCATGTCCATTGCGGATACTAGCTCGGGGGCATCAACGGTCTCCGGAATCTGGGGCCAGTCGCATAGGTGTACGGACTCTCCCCCGGTTAATCCCCGCCAGATTTCTTCACTGACCAGTGGAGCCAAGGGAGCCATCACTCGCATTAGCATTTCTAGGCTGGTATAGAGGGTGTCGTAAGCTGCGTCCTCTTCATTCCAGAACCGTTCCCGTGAGGTACGAACATACCAGTTGGTCATCATATCTAGATGCTCGCTGATGGCTTCGCACGCTCCGGCTAAATCATAGGAATCTAATAGGGCGCGTACCTGGTTAGCTAGCCGTCCGGTGCGTGCCAGCAGGTACCGATCCATCACATTTAGTTTGCTCAGCTGTTCTTTATCGCTCAGCTCGATTGGTTTAGCTAAATATCCTGCCCCTTTATTGCAGGTTCCGGCATATAGGGCGAAGAAATAGTAGATATTCCACAGGGGCAAAATCACGTGGCGCACGGTATCGCGAATCGCGTCCTCTTTTACGACCAGATTCCCCCCGCGCACCACGGGGGAAGCCATTAAGAACCAGCGCATCGCATCTGAACCATATTGTTCAAATACCCCATTAACATCGGGATAGTTGCGCAGGGATTTACTCATTTTACGACCGTCATCCCCCAGCACAATCCCGTGGGATACGCAGGAGCGGAAAGCGGGTCGATCAAACAGGGCGGTGGCCAAAACGTGTAGCACATAGAACCAGCCGCGGGTTTGCCCGATATATTCGACAATGAAATCGCCGGGGTAATGGTTTTCAAACCAGTCTTGATTCTCGAAGGGATAATGCACCTGGGCATAGGGCATAGATCCGGAATCGAACCAGCAGTCCAGTACGTCGGGGATTCTCCGCATCATGGATTTACCGGTGGGATCATCTGGGTTAGGGCGCACCAGAGTGTCTATAAAGGGGCGATGTAAATCTTTAACTTCCACCCCAAAATCTTTTTCTAGTTGCTCAAATGAACCATATACATCTACCCGAGGATAGGCGGGGTCATCTGATTTCCAAACCGGGATGGGGCTTCCCCAATAGCGGTTACGCGAAATCGACCAGTCCCGGGCTCCCTCTAGCCATTTACCAAACTGTCCATCTTTAATGTGGGATGGTACCCAGTCGATTTCTTGGTTTAGCTGTACCATTCTCTCGCGGAAGGCGCTAACTTTTACGAACCAGGAGGATACTGCCCGGTAGATTAGGGGTTTGCGGCAACGCCAACAGTGGGGGTAAGAGTGGTTATAGGATTGTTGGCGCACCAGTACTGCCCGTTTTTCTTTCGGGGTACGTGCGAGCGGACCGGAGTCTTCTTCATGGGCGCGCCGCAAATCCAAAATTATGGGTTTGTTGGCTTCAAAAACTTGCATTCCGGCATAGTCTGGTACCTGTTCGGTGAGCAGACCGGCTTCATCTACCGGGACTACCGCTTTAATTCCGGCTTCGACACATACGTTCATATCGTCCTCGCCGAATGCGGGAGCGATATGTACTAGCCCGGTTCCGTCCTCGGTAGATACAAAGTCTGCCCCAATAATGTGGAAGGCTTGAGGTCCGGGTGTATCTGCGTCGCAGTTGGCGAAATAGTCAAAGATTGGGGTATAGGCTCGTCCTACCAGTTCTGAGCCTTTCAGGGTTTGCAGAACTTTCGGGTTTTCCCCTAGTTCTTTAGCATAGTTTGCGGCTAGTGCGGCGGCGATTACTACTTTTTGTCCCGCCAAAGGAGATTCAACGTCTGCTTCTACTTGTACTACTTGGTATTCAATATCTGGGCCGACCGCGATTGCCAGGTTGGAGGGCAAAGTCCACGGAGTGGTTGTCCAGATTAATGCGAGTTCCCCGCTTTCTAGACGTAACCCCACCGTAACGGTGTTGTCTTGACGGTCTTGATAGACATCGTCATCCATTTTCAGTTCGTGGTTTGACAGGGGGGTTTGATCATTCCAGCAGTAAGGGAGAACCCGGTATCCCTCGTAGGCTAGTCCTTTGTCATAGAGGGTTTTGAATGCCCAAATTACCGATTCCATATAGGAGGGGTCGAGGGTTTTATAGTCATTTTCGAAATCTACCCAACGTGCCTGGCGGGTTACGTATTCTTCCCATTCTTTGGTGTAGCGCAGCACCGAGTCGCGGCATTCTTGGTTGAAGCGTGCGATTCCTACACCATCTGGGCCTTCAATCTGGGATTTGTCGTCAATACCCAGGATGCGTTCTGCTTCCAGTTCGGCAGGCAATCCGTGGGTGTCCCAACCAAAGCGACGCTCTACCCGTCGCCCTTGCATCGTCTGATAGCGCCCTACCACGTCTTTTACGTAACCGGTTAGGAGATGCCCGTAGTGGGGTAATCCGTTTGCAAATGGCGGGCCGTCATAGAATACGAATTCGTTAGAGCCGGCTTCACCTGCTTCCCTTTGCTTAACTGACTTGCGGAAAGTGTCTGTCTTTTCCCAATGTCCCAGGGTTTCTTGTTCCATTTGGGGGAAGGACGGATTGGCGGGGACGTCGCCATCTTTGTGCCGAGGATAGTAGCCCACGTTTAACCTCACCTGTTTAGAGTCGTTATTGTCAGTGCCGGGACGAAGGCTTTTCAGCCTCGCGGTACCACCCCGCTTTACCCAAAAATGTGGGCCTCATTAACTGCTGTTACGGGCTTACCCGTCTGGTTCTACTGTCCCATAGGTGGGGGTTCTTCCAGCGGCTCCTCGGTGATTGCCGATTCAATGCCTTTATATACAGCATATCTGGTTTGGCGTTCTCATTAAATTTTGTCCGCGATAGACTCTAAGCAGTTAATAAATCTCACTTTTTGGAGGACGGATGGTCAAGTTAGGGGTTATTGGGGTTGGTTCCATGGGGGGTGCGATTATTCGCGGTCTTCTTTCTTCAGGGCAACTTCCTGCTGGCGAGATTTTGGCTTTTAACCGCAGCCGCGAGCGATTGCGTTCCCTTGAAGCAGAGTTTTCCTTGCCGGTAGCTCCTAATGCCCATAGGGTTGCGCAAGAAGCGGAATACCTATTACTGGGGGTAAAACCTTATGGGATTGCTCCACTGCTAGCTGATTTGGCTGATTCTTTAGTCCATAAACCGGTGGTGATTTCGATAGCGGCCGGAACCCCAATAGCCAAGATTGAAGAACATCTGCCGGGAAAAACCCCACTTGTGCGGGTGATGCCTAATGTTAATGCCCAGATTGGACAATCTATGTCGGGGATTGCTGCCAACCAGTACGTGAGCGCGCAAGCCTTGAGTGAGGTACGCGCCATGTTTGAATCTATTGGGAAAACCGCGCTGGTAGCAGAAGAACACTTTGCGATTTTTTCGGCTCTCGCTGGCTGTTCCCCTGCTTGGGTGTACCGGTTTATTGATTCTCTCGCTCAGGCGGGGGTCGCTGAGGGGCTTAAGAAAGAGGAAGCAACCCGGATAGTTGCGCAGGCAGTAGCGGGTTCGGCGTTGAATGTCCTTGGGAATCTGTCTCCGGGGTTAAATCCTCAAGGTTTGATAGATCAGGTCTGTTCTCCGGGGGGAACTACGGTGGCGGGACTGTTAGCGATGGAAGATGCGGGTTTTTCTCCGGCAGCTCGCTCGGCGGTGTTTGCCGCTGTTAAACGCGATAAAGACTTATCGGGCAGCTAGTGCCACCGTGACTTTACTAAGGTAGAATGAGGAGCAGAACTGTAAACGTGAGCCAGTCTCAGCTACCAACAGATAACGGGAGGGAAAGATGGCTACCCCCGAGCATGAGGATAATCTCGCAATGAGTGTTTATATTGTTGATTACCACTACGATTCAGAAAAGCTTTCGTTAAAATGCCAAACCCGCCCGCAGCACCGCGCATTTATGCGTCATTTGAACGCTTTAGGAACTGTGCTTTCTACCGGTAGAACTGCTGATTTACCGGATAAGGGTTCAATGACAATTATGTTGGCACGCACCCCGGAAGAGGCTAAAGAGGTTTTACATGATGACCCCTATATTCAAGCTGGCATAGTTAAGAGTATTACGGTGCGAGAATGGCAGCCAGTAATCGGAACTTTCGCTGACGAATAACCCGTTTTGGGGCCGAAGCCAAATAGTTTTCTTACCTATATATTTTTGCCCGCTGGGTTTGCTTACTCTGTGCAAACCCAGCGGGCAAAACATTTTAAGCCCCTACTTTATGGTTAGGTGATTATTCATCGTCCTCGGGCTCGTAATCAACCCCAGCCTCTTTGCGCTGTTCATCTGTGATTGGTGCCGGAGCATCGGTTAGCGGGTCATAGCCACCACCAGACTTGGGGAAGGCGATTACGTCACGAATTGAATCTGCGTGAGTCATTAGAGCCACGATGCGATCCCATCCGAATGCAATCCCCCCGTGGGGAGGTGCGCCATATTTGAAAGCGTTCAGTAAGAAACCAAACTTTTCTTGCGCCTGTTCGCTGGACAATCCCATCACCTTAAAGATACGTTCTTGCACGTCACGGCGGTGAATACGGATAGAACCACCACCGATTTCATTACCGTTAAGCACAATATCGTAAGCATAGGCAAGGGCGCTCCCCGGGTCGTCCTCGAAATGGTCTAGCCACTCCGGTTTAGGGGAAGTAAAGGCGTGATGCACCGCCGTCCAAGCCGATGCCCCTAAAGCCACGTCCCCTTCAGCTTTAGCAGCTGCGGAGGGTTTAAATAGGGGCGCATCAACCACCCACACGAACTTCCACTCATTCGGATCTAGCAAATCGCAGCGACTTCCGATTTCTAGACGTGCTGCCCCAAGTAGGGCGCGCGCTTCATCGGTTTTACCAGCAGCGAAGAAAATACAGTCCCCCGGGTTAGCTCCCGTAGCTTCCCGCAGCCCGTCTCGTTCAGCATCGGTGAGGTTTTTTGCTACCGGCCCCGATAAGGTTCCATCGGTTTCAACTTTTACATAGGCAAGACCTTTGCCTCCGCGCGAACGCGCCCAGTCTTGCCATTTGTCGAAAGTACGCCGTGGTTGCGCAGCCCCACCGGGCATAACCACTGCCCCCACATATTCGGCGCTGGCAAAGACTTTGAAGGGAGTGTCCTGGAAGTATTCAGTTAAGTCAGTCAGTTCTAGGCCGAAACGCAAATCCGGTTTATCCGTACCAAAACGGGCTATCGCATCGGCATAGGTCATATGGGGAATCGGGGTTTCAATCTGCACATCTATTAGCGCAAACACCGCTTTTAATACCTGTTCGGCCACTTCGATTACGTCCTCTTGACGCACGAAGCTCATTTCCACGTCCAGCTGGGTAAACTCAGGCTGACGATCAGCTCTAAAGTCCTCGTCTCGATAGCAGCGGGCAATCTGATAGTAACGTTCCATTCCGGCAACCATCAACAGCTGTTTGAAAAGCTGGGGAGACTGCGGCAACGCATACCAAGAGCCCGGGTTTAAGCGGGCAGGAACTAGGAAGTCACGCGCGCCCTCGGGAGTAGAGCGAGTCAAGGTGGGGGTTTCGATTTCTACGAAACCTAAGGAATCTAGCACGTCCCGAGTAACTTTCGACACTTTTGAACGCAAGCGGATACGCCGCTGCATATCGCAGCGACGTAAATCTAGGTAACGGTATTTCAAACGGGCATCTTCGCCCACTTTCCCGGAATCTTCGGCATGTACCGAAACTTGGAAAGGTAACGCCGCTGCCGGGTTTAATACCTCGACTTCATCAGCGTAAACTTCGATTTCACCGGTAGGTAAATCCGGGTTTTCATTTCCCTCGGGACGGATATGAACCTTGCCTACTATCCGCAAAACGTATTCATTACGCAGTTCGTGGGCTACTTCCTCGTCATGGATAACCACCTGAGCCAGACCGGAAGCATCCCGCAAATCAATGAAGCAGACTCCCCCATGGTCACGGCGGCGATCTAACCACCCCGCTAGTTCAACAGTTTGTCCCACGTGTTCACGGTTTAGAGTTCCCGCATCATGCGTTCTGAGCACATTTGTTCCTTTCTTTACTGTCCCACTGTTCTTTTAAGAAAACCCAGCAGGTAACTTTCACTGCTCTCAAGTCTACCGCGCTAGACCGGCTCTTCCAGATTTCATTTCCTGCATATTTGTCGAGGTGTTGCGATTCACTGACCAGGGCTTTCTGCTTACCTACTCTCTCCGGTAACGTTGAGAGCGAGATTATTACTATAGACAGGTTATATATGACTGATTTTAAGGGTCACCCCACCGAGGACACCGCCGATTCTTTATCCACCGAAACTGAAGGCATTGCCAGCAAGGATGAGTCAATCGCTCAGGAAGCTTTTTTCGCCAGCTTAGATTTGCCAAAAACTATTTTGAAAACTTTGGAGAGCTTGGGTTTCGCCCACCCTACTCCGATTCAACAAAAAGCTATTCCTCCTCTGCTCTCCGGTAGGGACGTGGTGGGGATTGCTCAAACCGGAACCGGGAAGACAGCCGCCTTTGGTCTGCCTATTTTAGCTACTTGCAAGGCAAAGAAGCCACTGGTTCAAGCCTTAATTTTGGCTCCTACCCGGGAATTGGCTGCCCAGTCTGCCAATGCGATTACCGATTTTGCGAAGGGCATGAACCTGGGGGTAGTCGCCGTCTATGGCGGCGCTTCCTATACTCCGCAGATTGCGGCGTTGCGCGAAGGAGCCCAAATCGTGGTGGGCACGCCGGGACGGGTCATGGATTTAATGGAACGCGGCGAGCTCGATTTGTCTGCGCTTAGGTTTTTTGTTTTAGATGAAGCAGATGAAATGCTACGGATGGGCTTTGCCGAGGACGTTGATACTATTGCTACCAGCGCTAACCGTGAGGCGGTCAGGGCACTATTTTCGGCAACGATGCCGCCCGCGATTAAACGGATTGCGCAGCGTCATTTAACAGATCCGGTAGAGATTGCGATTGCCCCCCAATCCTCTACTGTGGATACAGTTGATCAGACTTATGCAGTGGTGCCCTTTAAGTTTAAGTCTGAGGCTTTAGGCAGGGTCTTGGCTCTCAGCGAATCTGATGCCACTATCGTGTTTGTGCGTACCCGCATAGATGCCGAACAGGTGGGCGCAGAACTGTTGAAGGCTGGTTTTCTAGCTGCCGCGATTAGTGGGGACGTTCCGCAAAAGGAGCGGGAAAACATTGTTGAGCGTTTACGACGGGGCGATTTAGATGTGCTGGTTGCTACCGATGTGGCTGCTCGTGGTCTAGATGTTGATCGTATCGGACTGGTGGTTAATTATGATGTCCCGCGGGAGGCAGAAGCCTATGTGCACCGGATTGGACGTACGGGGCGCGCCGGGCGGGAGGGCACTTCCCTTACTTTCTTTACTCCGCGGGAAAAGCGTCGCCTAGCTTTAATTGAGGATTTGACTGGGCAAAAAATGAGGGAGGTTTTCATTCCTTCCCCTACCCAAGTACGCCTCTCGCGCGCTGAACGCCTTATTTCCCAGGTCACCCCGCGTCTAAATAAGGGGGAAATGGATGTTTATTTTGACGCTATCCAGGATTTAATGACCTCTACCGGGCTTGATATTGGAGATGTGGCCGCTGGTTTATTGGCTTTGGCTTGTGGAGATACCGGCCCAGAAAAACAGCATCTTGGTTTTAAGGTTCGCTACGAAGAAAAGGTTGATGAACTAGGGCGCTTTGTTTCCGCCTGTTTTGAGGAAGGTCGAGGGGGCGATTCCGCTAGAAAAGGCTCGAAGAAACCGGTTTCTGGTAAGGGGAAGTCGCGTCCTCATTTTAAGGCTGGTAGTGGTTGTCGTTACCGGATTGAGGTTGGTCGCCGAGACCGGGTGAAACCGGGTTCGATTGTGGGAGCGATTACTGGCGAGAGTGGTTTGGCGGGTAAAGATGTGGGGCATATTGATATTTTGCCCAGTTTCTCTTTGGTCGAGTTTGAGCGTCCTTTGTCTGCGGCGGCGCTACGTAAAATTAGTAATGCCCGGATTGCCGGCCGTCGTTTACGTATTCGCAAGGACGAAGGACCGCGTAAACGCGGTTAATATATCTTCAAGGTTTTAGGACGGCGGCGAGGATAACTAGCTTAATCTTGCTGCGATTATTTAGAGACCTTGATTGGTTTAGACGGTTTTACGGTAAAGCCGCGCTGAAACCCATTTCTCTGAGCTGATTTAGCGTGAATCCTGAAAAATTTCACCAATGTTGGGTTTCGTTATATTTATTGGGTTTCCTGGCGGGATAATACATCCCTGGATGAGTACCGGAACTATTCCGACCCTCAGGTGTTGATAGCTCGTTACAATCGAACCCATGCTAGACAACTAGCACCCACATAAGGAGCGGGACAAAACCTGGGACGTTTCAGATGCTTCAATTCTCTCAAAAAATCAAAAACTTAGGAACATAACCTGGGATGCTTCATGGGATAACGCCATCGACCACGACCCTAAATACCAAGACGGATCCCTACGCATCCGCAAAGGCTGGGCAGGTCACTAAACCACCCCGACACGCCCGGCAAAAGACACATATTTGGTGGTGTGGGGTGTTTGGGTTGGTTGTTTCGGTTTGTTGTCTGGATGGGGGTTGTTTTTTGGTGTGTATATGTGAGGAGACCAAACCCTTTAGGGGGGTTTGGTCTCCTGTTTAATGGGGTTGTGGTGGTTTCTTACTCTCCCGCGCTCGTTGGTGCGTAGTACCATCAGCGTTGCCTAGCTTAGCTTCCAGGTTCGGGATGGGGCTGGGCGTGTCCTAGGCGCTATGACCACCACAAGTCTTTATTTTCCTCCCCCTTTTGTTTTGTGTTGTTTGTTTGGGGGGGGTGTTCTTGTGGAACTATTTTTTTTGAGAGTGAGTGTGAGCGTCTTT
>NZ_JAQEVU010000012.1:0-32595 GCF_027694345.1 Varibaculum timonense | reverse complement strand
TCTTAAAACCCCAACCCCAAGAAAAACGGACACATCTCCTGAAACCACACACCACCGCTACCGCAAGGAAAAAATGCCCCAAGCGCTTGCGCTTGTGGGCATTTTTGACGCAGCGGTATGTAAAGCCGCGGAGCGGTTTTACAAATACCGCAAGGTATTTCAGGTGGGGTTTTGGTGTTGAGTGCGTCGCCCCAAGCGCTTGCGCTTGAGGGCATTTTTGACGCAGCGGTATGTAAAGCCGCGTAGCGGTTTTACAAATACCGCAAGGTTTTAGGGGTGGGGTTTGGTTGTTGGGTGTGTGCCCCAAGCGCTTGCGTTTGTGGGCATTTTTGACGCAGCGGTATGTAAAGCCGCGTAGCGGTTTTACGTTTGCCGTAAGGTATTTCAGGTGGGGTTTGGTTGTTGGCGTTTCGTGTGCAAAGGCGATTGGCACGTGAGGATAATTTCGGTGCGGCGCGCCCGGCAGGAGGAGATAGAGGTTTATGAGCAAAGCATTTGATGCCTTGACCGCCGAGCAGATCGATAAAAAATTCGACGACGGTGAGGACGTCCTCGAGTATTTTGACCTAGAGAACCCACAGGTAAATGCTCCGTTGCGATCGGTTGAGCAGAAACGGGTAACTCTCACCATGTCGGAGTGGATGATTCAGGAGCTGGATAAGCAAGCAGCAAATCTGGCTGTTTCTAGGAATGCAGTAATAAACACTTATCTGGCAGAAAGGCTAACGAACCAAGTAGTAAATTAATCTCTGCCTGGGGATTTACTAATGGTTACGCGATAGGGTGGAAAAGGCAGTAGCGGCTGCGGACAAGATAGCGAATAGGCGGGTACGGTGGGAAGACGTAGCAAGCGGAGGGCGGGGACGCGCCCACCGGCGCGGGGCGGAATCGACCCGGTGGGGTTTGTTTCTGCCGGTCAGGAAACTTTAGAACGGCAGTTGCAAACCCAGCTGGAACGCAAACTATCGCTGTCCACCGCGGAGATTGCCGATTTTGTGGCGAAAGCTTTTGCCTCCGGGGATGTGGTGTCGCCCTTAGGCATTGCCCTGACCCCAGACAGTAAACTTTTGGTAGGGCAACGCTACTATTTGCATCGAGTAGCCCCCGATGAGGGCGCTGCCTTACCGAAGCTGCAGGTGCTTTGGGAGGGCGAGGGGGCAATCGTAGTAAATAAACCCGCCAGCCTGGCAACTATTCCCCGCGGCTCCTGGGTTACCCGGTCAGTGGTGGTGGCCGCTCGCCGCCAATTCGGAAACGACGAAATAACCGCCGCGCACCGCCTAGATCGCCTCACTACCGGATGTTTATTGCTAACCCTAGATTCGAAGTATCGGGCGCGTTACCAGCAGCTATTTGACCACCGGCAAGTAAAGAAAACCTACCTGGCGCGTAGCCGTGGCGGCGGCCGGGGAGAAGGAGTGGTTCCCCAGGTGGGGGAGAGTTTTGATTTCCAGCTTTCTATGTATAAGGAAACTGGCTCGCTGGCGGTGTCGATAGGAGCGCCCCCGATAGGTTCAAAAGTAGCGAGCTGCCAAAGCCGAACCCGCGCCCTCGTCCTCGGAAAATTCCCCCTCCCCGAAAAGACAGAAAAACTGGGGGGAGAGGGAAACGCAAACCCGGGCAACCCGGGACACGCGCCAGAAGAAGAACTGTTGTGGCAGTTAGAGCCAGAAACCGGGTTTACTCATCAGCTGCGCGCCACCTTGGCTCATTTCGGGTATCCCCTCGTAGGTGACCCCCTTTATCCGGAAGTTTTGCCCGCTTCTGCCCCAGAAAATATTGAGCCCCAGCTGTGCTTGCACGCCCAAGAACTGCAGTTTCCCGACCCAGGAAATCCTGCTACCACCGTAACCGTCACTGCCCCCGCCCCCACCTGGGCAAAAGGTGCCTTAAGCTGACTTCCGAATTGCTGAGATAGATAGGTATAAACCGAGCCTCACGGTAAACACGCAAGAAAAATACGCAAAAATTGCGTATTAACTATTGATAAAACACGCAAGAATTGCGTAAAATAGTTGCGTGTTACTAATTTTGACGCGATAATCCAAGAGGGAGGGGATGAGGGTGACCCTGAAGGAACTCCGTAAACAGAAGAAACTAACTCAGGTCGAATGTGCCTCCTACTTAGATATTCCGATTCGCACCTACCAAAATTACGAGAACGAAGAAAAGAAGAGAAAATCTTTAAAATACCAGTACATGATGGAGAAACTGGAGCGATATGGATACATTGATGAAGGACACGGGATTCTCACCATCGCAAAAATTGAGGAAATTTGTCGAAAAGTATTCGCCTCCTATGATGTAGAGTACTGCTATCTCTTTGGGTCCTATGCCAAGCGGAAAGCTAAACCGCAAAGTGATGTGGATTTGTTGATATCCACAGATATTTCCGGCATTAGGTTTTATGATTTGGCAGAATCCTTGCGGGAAGCGCTCAATAAGAAAGTGGATCTGTTAAAACTTGAGCAGCTGAAAGATAACCCTGAGTTGCTGAACGAAATACTGAGGGACGGCATTAAAATCTATGGATAATCCCAAAACAAACCAGTACTACCTAAACAAGATTATTCTCGACCTGGAGTTCGTTATCGCGCACACGGGAGGTTACTCGCAAATAGAGTTTGAGGATAACGAGTTACTTGTGGACTCGACCCTATTTCGGTTAATCCAGGTCTCTGAAAACTCGAACAAACTTTCCACAGTTTTTAAGCAGCATCATCCATCTATCCCGTGGCGCGCTATGAAAGGTCTTCGTAACCGTATCGTGCATGAATACGGCAATGTTGATCTCTCGGTTGTCTATGAGACCGTGCGCGATGATATTCCGGAACTGCTTCGTAACCTGAAGGGGCTGGCATGACGGATGGCGCGCTAACCCGTAAGCTATGAGTCATGCGAGAAAGGCTGCCATTCCTATTTATTCAATGCCGTCCCGATGGTGATATTGCCCGCGACGAAAAGGAAACCATAGCGCAGGTAACCGGATTGACAGTCGGTGACAGTTTGCGCACCCATCTTTTACTTGCCGAGCCGGATCTTGACCCTGTTCACGACCTGGATATTAAAAACAACTATTCAGGGCTGATAATCTCAGGGTCGCCTTTTGGGGCTGAAATCCAGCGCGACCTTGCTAAACCCGAGCATCTTCATCTTCATGCCCGGCTAAGCACGTTGGTGCGCTACCTGTTAGATAACGATTTTCCCACCTTAGGGTTATGTTATGGCTTGCAAATGCTGGCTTTAGCCAGCGGCACTGCGCTCACCGGTTTAACCGCCGAGGATCTGCAAGCCGTGGAAGTAACCTTAACCGAGGAAGGAATGCAAGATTCGGTGACTGGGAAACTTCCCCCAATTATTCGCGCCTATACCGGACACGCGGATTCACTGGCCGGAGTGCCATCGGGCGCAACTTTGCTAGCGAGTGGCGAACATTGCAAATGCCAAATAGTGCGTTTTGGAAAAAACATTTACGGCACCCAATTTCACCCCGAAATAACTACTGCGGGAATGAAAATCCGCATCGACCAATACGGGGACACCTATTATGAAGCCAGTGAAAAACAGGAAGTGATATCGCGCTGCATGACTCAAGATGTAACCAGCTCCCACCAGCTTTTATCCGCTTTTACTGAGCATTATCAGCGTTAGGAGGCTAACTATGGGGATAACTTTTGCAAAATCCGAACGTTCCACCCTCGGAGTCGAATGGGAACTACAGCTAATCGATAAAGACTCTTTTGACCTTCGCCAATGCGCTAGCACGATTTTGGAGGAAGTGGAGCGGCTTCACCCGGATAACGGGTTAGTACACCGAGAAATGCTGCTAAATACCGTAGAAATCATTTCGCGTCCTCGCCACAGGGTTCGTGACTGCGTAATAGATTTGATAGAGGGGATTAACCTGGTGCGACCGGTTACTTCGGCGTTGCGGGTAGAGCTAGCATCTGCCGGTTCCCACCCTTTCGCTAATCCCAGTTATCAGCAGGTTACCGATTCTAAACGTTATGAAGAGCTGGTAAACCGCACCCAATATTGGGGGCGACAAATGCTGCTATTTGGTACCCACGTGCATGTGGGGATAGAGAATCGCGATAAAGTTCTCCCCATCCAAAACTATTTGACCAGTAAACTTGGTCATATTCAGGCGTTATTTGCGTCCTCTCCCTATTGGGCAGGTCTTGACACTGGATACTGCGATAACCGCGCAATGGTGTTCCAGCAGCTCCCTACGGCGGGTCGTCCCTACCAATTCTTAGATTGGCGAGAGCTGGAAAACTATACCGATGGGATGCTAAAAACTGGGGTTATCCGCTCTTTCGATGAGGTCAGATGGGATATTCGACCTTCCCCCAAGTTTGGCACCATTGAAGCGCGAGTAGCCGACGCCTCTTCCACTATTAAAGAGGTCGCGGCGGTGGCTGCTCTTACCCAATCCCTGGTAGAGACGGCTTCCCGCCAGCTTGATGCCGGTAAAGAGTTACCAGTTTTACCGGATTGGTTCGTGCGGGAGAACCGGTGGCGCGCTGCCCGCTACGGGATGGATGCGATTTTGATTGAGGACGAGCGGGGAGAAGAACGGCTCTTGACCGATTCTTTGCCGACTTGGTTAGAGCAGCTCTCACCTGCTGCCGAAGATTTAGGCTGTGCAGAGGAGCTCTGGTCAATCCGGGAAATGGTGAAACTCGGTGTCGGCTATCAGCGGCAACGCACCATTTTTGAACGCACCAATTCTTACGAGGCGGTAGTAGCTTTCTTAATAGCCGAAATGGAGGCCGGCGAACCCTTAAATCCGGAATGTTTCGTAGATAAATCCCTGCATAAGAGCGGTGTCAAAGGGTGGAAAGTCCGTGCCCGTTAAGAATGCCAAGTTCTCCTAGCGGTAACAATTAAGGAGGGCGGGGGAAAAGATACGAGAGGGGCTTGAGCCGAACTTGCTGAGGCTCACGGGGCCCCGGAGTGCTTTTCCCACGCCCGTTGCCAGCGGTGTGTTGCGCTGCTAACACGTTATTAACACGGGGAAGGATTATAGCTGTTTGGCATCTGTGAGCGCGGGGGAAAGTTTTTCCTCCCGCCCAAGAAATCGGGGAGAGACTAGGTCTCTCCCCGATTTCTTATGCCCACCGCGCCTGCTCGGATAAAACTTTCCCCCACGCCCGGTTCTGAAATCTCTCTGAGCTATTAACGCGTAAGCGCTACTGCTTAACTAGCAGTAAACATGTCATGGTCTACGTAGTTGCGCACCACCAGCCACGCGAGCATTAACACTACGGTCACCGAGGCGAACGCGATAATCGCTGCCGGCCCCAGCCCGCCCTCAAACCACATAAGCACAATCATTGCCCCCAAAACCGCTAATACCAGGTAGTTAGAGTAGGGCGCTAGAGGAACATGGAACTTGGGGCGTTCTAGACCAGTCTTCCGGCAGTGACGTACAAACAAGATATTTGAAATCATCACCGAGCCCCACATGGCACAAATCCCAATCCCGGCCATATTGGCAATCACGTCAAAGGCTTCATTGGGGTAGAACAAATTCACCATCACCCCTACTAAGCCGATAGTGCCAGCAGCGATAATGGCCGCATAGGGAACCGCGTTCCGGTTCATACCAGACAAGAAACGAGG
Organism: Varibaculum timonense; assembly: GCF_027694345.1. Classification (NCBI taxonomy): domain Bacteria; kingdom Bacillati; phylum Actinomycetota; class Actinomycetes; order Actinomycetales; family Actinomycetaceae; genus Varibaculum; species Varibaculum timonense. The sequence continues at coordinate 26,967 of NZ_JAQEVU010000012.1, read as the reverse complement.
GGCAGACCCGGATACCGCCAGGGAACGCAGACCGCGACCACAAGTGTAAAGTTCTGCGTTAATAGCGCTAGCGGCAGCCAGCAATACCACCAGATTCATGATGTGACCAGCAGCGGGAATACCCAAGCCGCTAAAGAAAGTCACAAACGGCGACTCGTCACGTTTATATACGTTATAGGGCAACAGCAAAGTAAACAGGACGATACAGCCTACGTAGAACAACAGAATCCGCCACATCATCGAGTTAACTGCCCGCGGCATTTCTTTTTGGGGATCCTCGGCCTCACCGGCGGCAGCCCCCAAATATTCAGAGCCACCGTAGGCGAATAAAATCCCTAAAGACAGGGTCACCATAGTGAAGGCGCCCTTGGGGAATAATCCTCCATGCTCGGTGATGGCGTGTAAACCGGGAGTGTAGCTGTGTCCCTTCACCGTTAAGGAAATCCCGAAAACAATCGCCACTACCGCCAAAATCATAAAGACCACAATCGCCACGACTTTAATCATCGCGAACCAAAACTCGAATTCGCCGAAGAATTTCACGCTGGCCAGATTGACAATCACCATTAATGCTAAGGCGATAAAAGCCCACGCCCACAAGGGGACAATCTGGAAGGGTTTCCAATAATGCATATAGTTAGCGATTGCAGTGATATCCGCCATTAAAGCAGAAGAATAAGTAATAAAGGCAAACCATCCGGTGAAATAGGCGCCACGCTCGCCCATAAACTCGCGAGCGTGAGAAATAAATCCTCCGGAAGAGGGACGGTAAAGGCTAAGTTCTCCGAGGGCGCGAAGCATTAAATAAGCAATCCCACCGCAAATTGCGTAAACAATAGCAACTGACGGTCCCCCGTCAACGATACGTCCAGATGCGCCATAAAACAGGCCGGACCCGATGGCCCCGCCCAGCGCAATCATGCGCATGTGGCGAGACTTTAACCCTTTGCGGTAGCCCTCATCGGATTTATCACGATGCGGGGTGCCGCTAATCGGTTTTTGAGTTTCGCTCATTAGTTTTCTCCTAAATAATTATCTTGATTACCAGATGGAATCTCTAGGGAGTATATGGGAGGTAAACGGGCGGGCTAGTTGGGCAGTCAGAATATGGAATCACAAACCGGTAAAACTTTTAGGTAAAACCTCTTTAGAGCACGGTAGACTAATAGAGTAACCGTGACTGGCGTAGGTGGGGTACCACCGGGGAGCAAGTTGTCTATCAGTCGCTCGCCTGGGCTGATCTGGCACTACATATAAGGAATAGTCAAATGGGAGATAACCTACTCATTCAATCGATTAGCGAAGTAGATCCAGAGATTGCGGCAGTTCTTGACCGTGAACTAGCACGCCAACGTGGCACTTTGGAAATGATCGCTTCGGAAAACTTTGTGCCCCGCGCCGTGTTACAGGCGCAAGGATCTGTCCTCACCAATAAATATGCGGAAGGCTACCCGGGGCGGCGTTACTACGGGGGCTGCGAAGCAGTTGATGTGGCCGAGGAACTAGCACGCGATCGCGCCAAGGAAGTATTTTCTGCCGAGTTCGCTAATGTGCAGCCCCATTCGGGTGCGCAAGCCAATGCAGCAGTACTATCGGCACTGGCTAAGCCAGGGGACACCATTATGGGGCTGGCGCTAGATCACGGCGGTCACCTTACCCACGGTATGAAAATCAATTTCTCAGGCCAACTCTATAACGCCACCGCCTACCAGGTAGATAAAGAGAGCAACTGGGTGGATATGGATCAGGTGCGCGATGCGGCCTTAAAGTATCGTCCCAAAGTTATTATCGCGGGCTGGTCGGCATACCCCCGCCAGGAAGACTTCAAAGCCTTCCGGGAGATCGCGGACGAGGTCGGAGCCTACCTGTGGACAGATATGGCGCACTTTGCGGGGCTGGTAGCTGCCGGTTTACACCCGAACCCGGTGCCGTATTCCGATGTGGTTTCCACCACCGTGCATAAGACTTTGGGCGGGCCGCGTTCCGGAATGATTTTGTCGCGTGACAAGGAACTCGGTAAGAAAATCAACTCGGCAGTGTTCCCCGGCCAGCAGGGCGGCCCGTTGATGCATGTAGTAGCGGCGAAAGCAGTCGCCATGAAGATCGCCGGCAGTGACGATTTCAAAGATCGACAAAAACGCACTTTAGAGGGCGCAAAGATTTTGGCTGACCGTCTTACCAAGTCGGATGTGGCGGATTGCGGGATTTCCTTACTAACTGGAGGAACCGATGTGCACCTGGTGATGGTGGATCTGCGTAACTCCCAGCTAGATGGGCAACAGGGCGAAGATTTGCTGCATGAAGCCGGAATTACCATTAACCGTAATACGGTGCCTTTCGATCCGCGTCCTCCCCGGGTAGGATCCGGGCTGCGGATTGGCACCCCGGCGCTTGCTACTCGCGGTTTCGGGAAGAAAGAGTTCACCGAGGTAGCGGAGATTATCGCCGGAGTGCTGGTGGAGGCTTGCCAGGGGCAAGTCGATACTGGCAGTTACCGGGAGCGGGTGCAAGCATTAATCGAGCGGTTCCCACTATATGTGGATTTAAATCAGCTGGCGTAAAGCTGACAGATAGCCAGATTGATAGCAACCAAGTTTGGGTGCGGGTAGGCTAGCGGTCTACCCGCACTCTTAACGGGGAGGGTATAGATGCGTAAAGGTTGGAGCGGGGACGCGATTTTACTGGATGGGGCGGCGCGGGCGCGGCAACTGAAAGAAGAAATGTGTCAGCAGGTAGACAGGCTGCGCGCTCAAGGTATTAAACCTGGCTTAGGTACGATACTAATAGGCAGTGACCCGGGTTCGGTATCTTATGTGGCAGGTAAACACCGTGACTGTGCCGAGGTAGGTATCGAGTCGATTCGAGTGGAACTGCCAGATACGGTTTCGACTGCCCAGGTTTTAGCCGAGATTGAAAAGCTGAACGAGAATCCGGCTTGTACCGGGTATATTGTGCAGCTTCCGCTGCCTCGCCAGGTCGATGTTAATCGGGTTTTGGAAGCTATTGACCCTGATAAGGACGCTGACGGCTTGCACCCGATGAACCTGGGGCGGCTGGTGCTGCGCATTAAAGAACCGGTAACCTCCCCGCTGCCTTGCACTCCCAGAGCCTGTATAGATTTGTTGCAGCACTACCAAGTACCACTACAGGGCGCGCAGGTATGTGTAGTAGGGAGGGGAACCACAGTAGGACGTTCCCTGCCGCTCATGCTGACCCGCAAAGATATTAACGCCACCGTCACCTGTTGTCATACCGGTACTCGGGATTTAGCTGCCCATACGCGCGCAGCGGATGTGATTGTTGCCTGCGCGGGATCGGCGGGAATCATTAAACCCGAGATGGTTAAAGAAGGCGCAGCAGTCCTAGATGTCGGGGTATCTAGGGGCGCCGTCAATCCGGAAACCGGGAAGGCTCGTCTGGAGGGCGACGTGGCAGAGGGCGTTGATGAGGTTGCGGGCTGGCTTTCCCCCAACCCGGGAGGAATCGGTCCGATGACTAGGGCTAATCTGCTGCTCAATGTGGTGGAAACCGCGATTCGTCAAGCATCCTAATATCGGTTTTACCTATGCGTTTGAAAGGGTTTTCAATACGGCTAGCGGTGACGGCGATTACCTTGCCGTTGCTGCTTGCGGCCTGTGCGTCCTCCGCCCCTACCAATACCACCCCGAAAGACAGGGCGAGTACCCAGGTGAGCAAAGTTTTTTGTCTACTAGAAAAAAAGAATTCACAAGATACTAGGGCAGCGGCTTTGTCGAAAGCGATTGGGGATTTGCTGGCAAAACCCGAAAATAAAGGGGCAGTTAAATCTGTAAATATCAGTGTCGATAAAGCTGAGCAGATTGCGGGGAAACTTAAGGAAAACAGTTGCGCTAATGTGCTCTCCCTAGAGCCGAATTTGAGTGGGGAAGTGCAAAAAGTTGCGAAGAATCATCCCGATATTAACTTTGCAGTAATGGCAGCCGAAGGGCAGCAGAAACTTGCCAATGTTAGGGGTATTGATTTTGATTTGCGCCAACCGGCATTTCTAGCTGGATATGCGGCTGCTGCGGTCACTAAGAGTGGAGAAATCGGCGCGGTTAGCAGCGTGAATAGTGCAGATACCAAGCAGGGAATAGATAATTCTGTCAGCGAAAACGCTACTAAGACTTGGGCTAATGCTTTCCGCCTGGGAGCTGAATACTATAACCAGTTCAAAGGTTCGGGAGTAAAACTTTCGGCTTGGGATAATAACGTAGGCGGACCGCTGCAAGTTGAGAGCGCAAAACTTCATGAACAGCTGCTTAAACTGGCAGAGCAGAAAATAGATGTTATTTTGGTGATTGCTCCGATTGGGGAATCCGCTTCCTTGGAGGGATTAGCCGGCAAAGATGCACTGGCGATTTGGAATGGGCAAGACGTGGCTGCGAACTCTGCTCAAGTGAAATCTAGCGTGTTTACCTCCACGGTTATTGATGCGAGCGGGTGTGCTAAAGAATTATTTGATCAGGCGAAAGCGGGCTGGATTGCCAGTAAAGATTATGTGGGTACGCTAAAGAACTCTGGGGTTAAACTGGCTGGTTTTGGCGATTACGCTCCACTGATTTCCGATAGTTTAAGCGCTGAGCTGGCCGGGATTCGCAGTCAAATTGACAGCGGGAAAATAGATATCGCGAAACTTGCGGCTCACCAAGGGTGAGGTAAAAGTAAAGATAAAGGGGAAATATGCTCAAGATTGCCACGGTTAATGTTAATGGGATACGGGCCGCGTTCCGTAAAGGAATGGATAGTTGGTTAGAGCAGTCTGAGCCAGATGTGGTACTGGCACAAGAAGTGCGGGCTAGTGAAGAAATAACTCAGGAGCTGTTTGGGGATAACTGGCAGGTAGTGGTGAATGCTTCGCAGCTCAAAGGACGAGCGGGAGTGGCGGTTGCAATCAAGAAGTCTTGCGGCTGGCATCTGGAATCATCTCAAGTCGATACCGTACCGGTTGCAGTGCCACAAGATAGCGGGCGCTGGTTAGAAGCGGTTTTGGCTAGGGATGAAACCGGGGGTGGCGAGGACGAGCGCTTGCGGGTAATCTCTGCGTATTTTCATTCCGGGGAAGTGGGAACCGAAAAACAAGAGCATAAAATGGCGCACTTAGAGCGGATTGAGGAACGCTTAAAACAGTTGTGCTCTGCCTCGTCCTCGGATAATAATGGCTCTTTAGTGCTGGTGGCGGGGGATTTTAATGTGGTGCATACCGAGCTCGATATAAAAAACTGGAAACCTAACCACAATAAACGCTCCGGAGTCTTAGACGAGGAAATCGCGTTCTTAAATCGCTGGCGCGAGCAGGGGTGGGTTGATGTGGTGCGTGCCCTCGCCGGTCAGGTGCAAGGCCCGTATTCCTGGTGGTCGTGGCGGGGTAAAGCCTTTGATAACGATGCCGGGTGGCGTATCGACTATCAGCTGGCCACCCCACGACTGGCAGAGGCGGCGAGCAGTCAGCAAGTGGATCGCGCCGTGGCCTACGACCAGCGGTTTTCCGACCATGCCCCCGTGGTGGTTAGTTACGAAATATAAAATCGCGCTTGCCAGTGGTTTCATTGGCAAGCGCGACCTAGTTAGTAGTTAATTACTTGCTGGCTTTCGGGTGAGTCATATCAGCAACATTGAGGGCTTTATCCAAGTCTTCCTCACTGATTTCCCCGCGCTCAACAAATCCTAGATCCAGAGCTGATTCCTTGACCGTCATCTTCTCTTTCACTGCGTGCTTCGCGATTTTAGCGGCATTTTCATAGCCGATGTAGCGGTTCAGTGGAGTCACAATCGAAGCCGAAGATTCTGCCAATTCTAGGCAGCGTTCCGGGTTAGCCACGATTCCATCCACGCAACGCTCCGCTAGCAGACCGGCAACCGCTCCCAGACAGTTAATCGACTCTAGCAGGTCAACTGCCATTACCGGCAGCATCACTAACAGGTCGAAGTTGCCTTGCGCGCCCGCGAAAGCAATCGTCTGATCGTTACCGATAACCTGGGCAGCTACCTGCACCGTGGCCTCTGGCAAAACTGGGTTGATCTTGCCAGGCATAATCGAAGAACCGGGCTGCAAATCTGGCAGAGTGATTTCACCGAGGCCGCAGCGCGGCCCAGAAGATGCCCAACGCAAATCGTTGGCGATCTTCACAAAGGAAACTGCTACTACCCGCAAGGCTCCGGACATTTCTACCAGGGAATCTTGCGCGGCCTGGGCTTCGAAATGGTTATCTGCCTGACGGAACGGTAGATCCATATTCTCTGCGATCAGGGCAATTACCCGTTCAGAGAAACCCTCGGGGGTGTTAATCCCGGTACCGACGGCCGTGCCGCCTAAAGGTAGCTCTGCCAGGTTCTTTTCTGCGTCCTTTACCCGGTCAATGCCTTTACGTACCTGCGCGGCGTAACCGGAAAATTCTTGCCCCAACATAATCGGGGTGGCATCCATCAAGTGGGTGCGCCCCGCCTTGACGATGTTATCGAACTCTTCAGCTTTCTTTTCTAGGCTGGTGGCCAGCTGATCTAGTTTCGGCAGTAGGGCGTGCTCTACAGCCTCATAAGCGGCGATATGAATCGAGGAGGGGAATACGTCATTAGAGGACTGGGAAGCATTCACATGGTCATTGGGGTGAACTTTGCTGCCCTTAAAACCGGTGGCTAAAGTAGCGACCACTTCGTTGGTGTTCATATTTGAGGAGGTGCCCGACCCGGTTTGGAAAATATCAATCGGGAACTGGTCATCATGTTTACCAGCGATAACCTCTTCGGCGCCCTTAACGATTGCATCACGGGTTTCGGAATCGATTACCCCCAGTTCAGCATTAGCGATTGCCGCTGCCCGCTTAATCTGTCCGAGAGCAGCAATATGATGACTGGAAAGAGTGCGACCCGAGATAGGGAAATTTTCTACCGCCCGCTGTGTTTGAGCAGCGTAGAGGGCGTTCTTGGGAACCCGGACTTCTCCCATAGTGTCATGTTCAATGCGATATTCTTCGCTCACGTGTAGCTCCTTTGACGATAGTGAAACAAGATTATTCAACATCTAGCCTACCTGGGTTTAGCGGGAATAGTCCTGTCAAAAGCCGACTAAAATCAACGTAAGATACGGCATTTGCCTTCCTAAGGCTCACAACAGCTTAGACTGTAGCTATCGACAGAAAGCGGGAGCATTATGAGCAACGACGACTTTGACGGAAATCCTACCGAGTATCTGCCGGGGGGAGCGATGGCAAACGCCTATGTTCCGCGCGGACGCCAGGAGAACCGGCGTATTACCCGCCGTAGCGCGCAACCTTACCCCAACAGTGCTGAACAGCGGAAAATACCAGTACCTAATCCTCCCGCCGGTGCGCCCTCTGGAAATGACGACGTAAGCGCTTTAGCGGGGCAAAGCGTTACCGAAATTATCCCCCCAATTAATCCTTCAACAAATATCCATAGCGGCCAATTCTCGGCTACGCCCCCAGACGCCGCCGCTAACCAAAATCTAGACTCCCCAAACGCGCCCTATCTGGACAATAGGGGCGCACTTGCAGCCTCAGCGCCAGACCTTGCGGGAGCAACTCCGCAAGTTGAATCTTATCCTCAAGGTATTCCGCCCTCCTATAATCCGCAGATTGACCCGCAACAGCTACGGGAAGACCAAGAATACGAGGAAGAACGTGCCGATAAACGTCGGCTAGTAAAAGTTGCCGCCATTGTTAGCGCTATCGTTGCAGTGCTAGTGGGGGCAGTGGTGGTAGTTGCAATCAGCATTTCCTCTAAACAGATAGTGCCCAGCGAGCGGGAAAACACGCCCTCGCAAAGCGTAACTACCAGTTCTTCCACCCCAGAAAATACCCGCAGCCAGCCCCAGACACAAGAGCCAACTACCAGCGAGCCTGAGCAAACTGAAACCCGCAGCCCCGAGCCAACAGACACGAAAACTACCTCCACCCCGCAACCTACTTCTGAAAAACCAAGCCCATCAGAGAACCCTCCCACCACAACCGAACAGCCTAGCGAGCAGCCCACCCCCAGTGAGAGCAGCCCCCAAACAAAGTAAGAGGACGCGCCCACCCTACCCAAATGACTAAACGAAGGGTAAGAGTGAACGCGCCCTAAGGCTTGACGGTTTTACTTAGTGGCTTTACTGGCGCTAACCGCTGCCCCTACAATCCCGGCGGTGTTACGCAGTTCCGCCGGAACAATCGGGGTTTTAATATCCAATAGCGGCAAGAACTTCTCGTGCTTACGAGAAACGCCCCCGCCTACTACAAACAAATCCGGACTAAACAGCTTCTCTAGTTCCTGATAGTAACGGGTTAGGCGTTTCGCCCATTTCTTCCAACCCAAATCATCACGTTTACGCACCGAGGCAGCTGCCCGGCTTTCCGCGTCATGACCATTAATCTCTACGTGACCGAGTTCAGTATTAGGAACTAACACCCCATCAATAAACAGGGCAGATCCAATCCCGGTTCCTAAGGTAGTGAAAATAGTAACCCCAGGCTGATCTTTGAAAACGCCGTATGCTTGCTCGGCAACCCCGGCAGAATCAGCATCGTTTAGAACTGTAACTGTGCGTCCGAAAGCTTTAGAAAACACTTCCGCCGCATCGCAGCCCACCCATTCTTGACCCAGGTTAGCGATAAATGGAACTACCCCTCCTGGAAGGGGAGCCGGGAAACAAACCCCCACCGGCACGTCCTCGGACAAATCAAAATGCTTGAAAACCTCAAACGCGGTTTCGGAAATCGCCTCGGGGGTTGCCGGGTAAGGGGTTTCTATCCGGAAACGCTCGGCGGTAAATTCTCCAGTTTCTAAATCAACCGGGGCTCCTTTGATTCCAGAACCGCCGATATCGATACCAAACGCGATAGCCATTTGTTACTCCTTGCTGGGCAGAGTCAGTATTTCTGCGCCGTATTCAGTTACCACAACGGTGTGTTCAAACTGGGCAGTCCGGGAACGATCCTTAGTTACTACTGTCCAGCCATTGTCCCACTGTTCCCATTCGATTGTACCCAAAGTGAGCATCGGTTCGATGGTAAATACCATTCCTGGTTCTAAAACTGTGTTGTAGGAGGGGGCGCAATCGTAGTGGGGGACAATCAGACCGGAATGGAAAGCCTCGCCCACCCCGTGACCGGTAAAGTCCCGTACCACTCCGTAGCTGAACCGTTTCGCGTAAGCCTCAATGACTCGCCCAATGATATTTAGCTCCCGACCCGGCTTTACCGCTTTAATCCCGCGCATCATGGCGTTACGGGTGCGTTCCATCAGTAGCTGGGATTCTTTATCCACCTGACCCACGCTAAACATGGCGCAGGTATCCCCGTGTACCCCGTCCTTGTAGGCGGTAATATCGACGTTCACAATATCTCCAGCTTGGAGCGGTTTATCATCGGGGATTCCATGGCAAATAACTTCATTGACCGAGGTGCATAGAGATTTGGGGAAGCCCATATAGTTCAGGCAAGACGGGTAAGCACCTTGAGAAACAATATATTCGTGACCGATTTTATCTAGCTCATCCGTGGTTATTCCCGGGCGGATAGCTTTACCTACGGCGACGAGGGCGTTAGCGGCGATTTGTCCCGCAACCCGGATTTTTTCGATAGTTTCGGGAGATTTCGTATCCGAGGCTGTCACCACTTCGGGCCCGTCATGGAAGAGATATTCGGGACGCTCGATTGCTTTGGGAACGCTCAATTTGGGGCTGATATTTCCCGGTTGTTGAGTTCCCAGGGGGGCGCGTTCGGCTAGTTGCTGGGGGGAAAATCCTTGATACTCGTTCATATTTCTATCCTAGTCGGAGGTGGGGTGGTTATTTGCTTGTGGAGTTTTTCAAGGTCGATAAGACCGGGGTTGTGGGGCGCGGGAAGTGGCTAGAGGGCGCGGGGTGGTGGATTGTCGAAGCAGTTAGCAGAATAGGGGAACCCGTGAGCTGCCGGTAGTCGTTTATTGAAACCAGGACGGGGTGAGATGCAGAAATGTAATAGCAGGGGCGAGCAAAACCTAGACAGATTCGCGAGCAACGTACTGCAAAATCTGCCCGCTGGGAGCTTCCCCTAAATCCAGATTGTCGCCCTCGCGCCGAGCAATATGCATTATTTCCTTGTATGCCAGGGTGTGAGTATCAACCATTACTGAGGAAATGGCGGGGTGAGAAACCCTGCCCGAGGGCGAATCGTAGCCACCCACAACCGAGGCATCTTGAGGAACCATTTTCCCGCATTCGCGCAGACCATGCACGATTGCCATAGCAGTCATATCGCCAACCGCACAAAACCCGTCTAGCTTGGGGTGCTTTTGAAACGCTCTCAGCATATAGGAGGGAATGTTTGCCGGATCTTCCGGCAACGCCAATTGTATTGGGGCAGGTAAACCCGCCGCTTGGCAAGCCATCTGAGCAAAGAAATAATAAACAGTCGCGGCTTCGTCAGGATATTTGGCGCGCCAATGAGCGAACGCTAGATTCTTGCGATTACGAGCCGCTAATGCCTGTACCTGGATTTTTACCAGCTCGAAAGTCATTAAGCTGGCGGGATTATGCCGGTCAGTTCCCTGCATTACTGAATCTAGAACCTTTGCTCCAGATTTATCCAGTTCAGCAAGAACTTTTTGGTCTAAAGGTAGGAGAGGCAAAATCGCGACATCATTAGTTTTTACCGTGGAGAGCAGATTTTCGGGATGGTCTTCGAGATGAACTGTCCAAAAAACCCCAATTCCCGCCTTAATTAACAAACTGGTGATATTGCGTAGGAGAGCAGAATTAATGGCGCCGATATCTGTGCAGGGCGCAACGATAGCTACTTTCGTTTTTCCAGCTAGAGTCGCCAAAATGCCTCCTTTATTAAGAACCCTAATCTATTTTACATATTCCAGTCGTTCCTGCTCAGTATGTTGGTCTATAAATCTGTTAGGCAAGGGAATATTTGGAGGAAGTATCGGTTCGTGGGTCTAAATTACCTCTGGATTTGCTAGGCAACTAGAGTGTAATAAAAGCGAGAAAAACAGTGACGAAAGGTGAATCTGTGTCTGACGCGACCCCACCTATCTCCCCTCTAGACCAAGAAGGGATTTTCAAGGCAGTTACCGCAGGTAAAAAGGATTTTGCAGTCGCCCAGTCTTTAGAAGAATTGAAAAGGGCGCGTACGGCTCACCTAGGTGAAAATTCCCCGATAATCCTGGCTAACCGGGCAATTCGTAACCTAGATAAAGCCGATAAAGCCCAGGCTGGAAAGAACCTGGGTGGTGCCAAGAAAGAGCTGCACTCCGCCTATGATGAGCGTTGCTGCGTCCTCGAAAAGAAAAAGGAAGCCCAAACCTTGGCAGCGGAAGCTCTGGACGTAACCCAGCCGGTGGCGCGTTACCCTCTTGGTGCTCGCCATCCTCTGGAAACCTTGATGGAAGATATTTCCGACTTTTTCGTGTCTATGGGGTGGGAAATCGCGGAAGGTCCAGAGGTTGAACACGAATGGTTCAACTTTGATTCTCTAAACATTGACCCTGATCACCCGGCACGCCGGGAACAAGACACTCTTTATATTGACGGTCGTTCCCTGGGGGCTGAAACTTCGGGCGAGGGAAATCTGGTGCTGCGTACCCACACTTCCCCAGTTCAGGCACGGGTAATGTTAGGGAGGGGAGTGCCGGTATATATCGCTTGCCCCGGTAAAGTATTCCGCGCCGATGAACTAGATGCCACCCACACTCCGGTATTCCACCAGGTAGAAGGGCTGGCGATTGATAAGGGCTTAACCATGGCTGACCTGAAAGGAACTCTCGATCATTTCGCGCAATCCATGTTCGGGATGGAAGCTAAAACCCGGCTACGTCCCTCATTTTTCCCTTTCACTGAGCCCAGTGCGGAAATGGATTTGTGGTTCCCACAAAAGAAAGGTGGCCCGGGCTGGATAGAATGGGGCGGTTGCGGCATGGTTAATCCGAATGTGCTTGTAGCCTGCGGAATCGACCCGAATGTGTATTCCGGGTTCGCGTTCGGGATGGGGGTAGAACGCACCCTGATGCTGCGTCACGGCATCACCGATATGCACGACATTGTTGAGGGCGACGTGCGATTTTCAAAACAATTCGGCACCACCGGGAGAGGAAACTAATAATGCCTTTTGTAGCGCTTGATTGGCTAAAAGATCACGTCGAGATTATTCCCGGCACTACCGTGGAACAACTCTCTAGCGACCTGGTAAAAGTTGGTTTAGAAGAAGAAACCATTCACCCGGCTTCGGTAACTGGGCCGCTGGTAGCTGGGCGCGTCCTCACCCTGGATGCCAAGGAACAATCCAATGGGAAAGTCATTAATTATTGCCGCGTAGATGTTGGTCAGTTTAATGATGCTCCGGGGGCCGGAAAAGAACCTTCCGAGTTGCCCAGCCGGGGAATTATTTGTGGTGCCCACAATTTTAAGGTCGGGGATTTGGTAGTAGTTTCCCTGCCGGGAGCGGTTCTACCGGGTGATTTCCAGATTGCGCAGCGTAAAACCTATGGGCATATTTCTGACGGTATGATTTGCTCCCAGCGGGAACTGGGGCTTGGTGAAGACCATAACGGCATTATCGTCCTCGACCAGTTGCTTCCCGAGAAAGCCGCAGCAGGGGAGCTACCCGCCCCTGGTGAATCGGTGCTTGAACTGCTGGGATTAGGGGAGGAAACCCTAGAAATAAACATCACCCCCGATCGTGGCTACTGTTTCGCAATGCGCGGGGTAGGGCGCGAATACGCCCATTCCACCGGGGCTAAGTTCACCGACCTGGGGTTGGCGGAAAACCTTCCTTCCGGGGCAGTCCCGGCGATCAGTGACGATGGTTTCTCGGTGAAAATCGCAGATGATGCTGGCGTTAATGGCAAAGTTGGGTGCGATCGTTTCGTTACCCGCATTGTGACTGGTGTTGATACCCAAGCTGCTACCCCGGATTGGATGGTGCGCCGCCTAGAGCAGGCTGGGATGCGCTCTATTTCTTTGGCGGTAGATGCCACTAACTATGTGATGCTGGATTTGGGGCAGCCTTTACACGCCTATGACCTGGATAAAGTATGCGAGCCGATTGTGGTTCGCCGGGCTAAGTCGGAAGAAAAACTAACTACGCTTGATGACGTGGAGCGCCCTCTAGATTCTGAGGATTTGTTGATTACTGACTCCCCAGAGGGCGCGGAAGGCTCCCGGGTGCTGGGTTTGGCTGGCATCATGGGGGGTGCTTCTACGGAAGTAACCGACAGTACCGTAAATGTGCTGATAGAGGCAGCTCATTTTGAATCTATTTCGATTTCTCGTTCCGCGAGCCGTCACAAGCTACCTACGGAAGCCTCCAAGCGTTTTGAGCGCGGAGTTGATTTTGAAATCGCTCCGGTAGCTGCCCAGCGGGTAGTGGATATTCTGGTGGAATACGGTGGTGGCAGCGACAGTGGGCGGGTCAGCGACCTCAATAACACTAAGCCGTTTGCTGAGATTGTAATGCCGCTGCATGAACCGGCACGGCTAACCGGGGTGGAATACGACCAAGAAACCATAACCGGGCTGCTGAAAGACGTGGGATGTGACGTTCGGGTCGAGGACGGTAAAGTCATTGCGCAGCCGCCGTCTTGGCGACCTGACTTGACCGGACCGGCGCATTTGGTTGAAGAAATTGCCCGTCTAGCTGGCTATGACACGATTCCTTCGCGCAGGCCGCGCCCGATTGCTGGGCGCGGATACACCCCTAAGCAGCGGGCTCGCCGGGATGCGGCTCGTGCGTTGGCACAGGGGGGACTGGTGCAGGTGTTGTCCTATCCTTTTATTGCCGAGGACGTTTTTGATAGCGAACTGCTAGGAGAGCAGGATATGCGGAGGAAAGCGGTGCGGGTAGCTAACCCGCTCGCCGATGACCAGCCCTTACTGCGTACCTCCTTGTTAGATACTTTGCTGGCGGTAGCCCGGCGTAATATCGCGCGGGGCAATGAGCAGTGTGCGATATTTGAGACCGGTTTGGTGACCCGCGGAATGGGGACTGAACTCACCGGTTCTTTCGGGGTAGCAGAGAAACCGAATCCTGACCAACAGCGCGCCCTCGTTAAAGGGGTTCCCTACCAGCCGGAACATATAGCCGGGGTGCTGATCGGTTTTGCGGAACTTCCGGGGGCTTTGGGTTCTGGTCGCCTATATGATTGGGCTGATGCGGTCGCATTTGTGCGCACGGTGGCGCAGACTTTGGCAGTTCCGATGGGAGTGCAGGGTAAAGATGGACGCCAGCGCCTAGCTAAAGACAATATGATGGGTGAGCCAGGCTCTCCCGAAGCAGTCGCGCCGTTCCATCCGGGACGGTGCGCGCGGATAGTGGTGCGGGGAGCCTGTGTTGGTTTGGCAGGGCAACTACACCCGGCAGTTTGCCGTAACTTTGGTCTACCCGAGACAGCGTGCGCTTTCGAGATTGATTTCGAGAAGTTTACTGAAGCAATGCCGAAGAAAGATTTGCAGGTGAAACCGGTTTCTGCTTTCCCGCCTGCAAAAGAAGATATTGCCTTGGTGGTGGATAGTGATATTCCGGCAGTGGACGTGCAGCAGGTGATTGCAAAACAGGCTGGCGACTTGCTGGAGGAGGTACGCTTATTTGATATTTTCAGCGGGGAACAACTGGGCGCAGGCAAGAAATCCTTGGCGTTCTCGCTGAAGATTCGCTCCGCCGAGGATACGCTCAGTGCCGACGAGATTCAGGCGGTACGCAACCGGATTATCAAGGCTACTGCCAAGAAATTCACGGCTACTTTACGTGCCTAAGGGTTGGTATGTGGACTGGAGATTGCGGAGCGTTCCTGTCGGGGGCTTGGTGGTCTAATGCCCGGTTTGTTTTGGCGGAATAAGAGTTTTGACCCCCTCTTATAGGGGAGGACACAGAGTGCCCCGTGCGGGACTCGAACCCGCGACCAACGAATTATGAGTTCGCTGCTACTAACCGACTGAGCTAACGGGGCGAATCTAGCCTACCGGATAGTTGGCGGATTATTTAATTGCGCCTATTTAGGCTGGTGTAAGCGGTTGTTAAAGTTCGTCCTCTAAAGTGAGGTCTGCTGCCGAGAGGCTAAAGATAGTTTAGGGTGGTGGTGATGGCTATTTTTAGTAGGTTACGGCGCAAAACGGTTCCCGCGGCAGTCAAGTCCTGCCTGACGTCCTCAGATAGAGTTTTTGAATTCCTGTCTATTGATTCGAATCGTTTCTTATTGGTGACCATGCGGGCGTTATTCGTTATTGATTGTGGGGAAAATGGGGGGTGCGAGAGTGAGGCGCAGGTACAGCGCTACGGATGGTATCAGATTGCTAACGCCCGCTGGGACAGTGAAAATGGCACGCTCCGCATAGTTTTTCACGAGGGCGAGGATTTGTTGATTTCTCCGGCTCAGGCCCCTGGGTATGGCTTTATGGACATTATCCGGGAAGCGTTAAGTGAGACGCAGGTGTTTGCCACTCCTTTGCAGCTGCCCTCAAGGCAGAGAGTTACCGCACAGATTTTGCGTGACGATAACCGCAATTTATATCTGTATCCACCTATATCTAGTTTTGAAAACTATGCTGACCAGCAGTATTTATGTTCTGCGGTGTGTGAATGGGAACAAAAACTAGGGGTAACTGTCCGCTTTGAGGATTAGGTGGTTTGCGCCCTCTCACGGTAGGCTTGTCTAGGTTAATCCCCCATAGCTCAATGGTAGAGCATTCGACTGTTAATCGAAGGGTTACTGGTTCGAGTCCAGTTGGGGGAGCTTAAAACCCCTTGTTACAGTATCTTTTAGGGGTATATATTTTCTTTATTTCTCCGTTTAGTTCTTGTTTTTAACGTCTCAGGGGTAGCAGCCTTTTCTTGCTACTTTTCAGTTAAGTCCGGCGGGGTTCTAACCCGTTTTACCCTCCCGATACGTTTCACCCTCCCGCTTTCGCAGAATCAGCAAGTAATCGCGCCTATTACCCGCATCTGGAGGGTGATAATACACCGGGAGGGTGTTTCAGGGAGTTATTTCTCGATTTGCTTGCACTTTTTTGCTTAACGCCTTAGAGTTAAAAAGAACTGAATCTCAGTAAGCTTCGCCTCGTTAGCGAAGTTGAATGCTCAGCCTTTTGGCTATTTTTCCACCTCATCTTTTGAGGTGGAAGTGTGTTTTCTCCCACTTAGTCATGTAATTTGTTTATCCTGGTTCTATGAACAACAAGGAAAATACCCCTAAAGATAAGCGGCGTTATCGGATTGGTATTGATGTGGGGCGGAACTCTACTGGGTTTTGTGCTCTTGAGATTGATGATGACGACAATCCGATTGCATTTCTAAATCTTTCAGTGCTGCTACACGATGCTGGGGTCGGTAAAGATGGCGGTAAAACTCAGGAAACTCGGAAGGCTATTTCGGGACGAACTCGCAGAACGCGTCGCCTCATCAGGAACAGGCGTAAACGACTCGCGGAGTTGGATAAGTTTTTGGCTGGTCTCGGTTGGTCGCTGCCAAATTTAGAAAAATATCCAGATCCACACGAACCGTGGAAAGTTCGCGCTCAACTTGTTGAAGAATATATAGAGGATGAGCGGATACGCCAGGAAAAACTGGCAATTGCGATAAGGCATATAGCACGGCATAGAGGCTGGCGCTCGCCTTGGGTATCGGTTAGCAGTCTACATGTTTCGCACCCGGAATCCGATGAAGTCGTTGCTTTGAGGTCGCGAGTTGCAGAAAAAACTGGCCGAATTTTGCCCGAGGGATTAACCCCAGGTCAGTTGCTTTATCTACTTGATAGCGGGGAGAAGTTACGTGGGGACGCCGGTATTTTAGCTGGTAAACTCCTGCAAACTGATTACGCTGCAGAGCTTAAAAAGATATTTTCCCGTCAGAAAATAAGCGAAGATTTAGGCAATCAGTTAATCGATAAGGTTTTCGCCGCAAAATCACCCAAAGGTAGTGCCGCCGAAAAGGTGGGGAAAGATGCTTTGCCAGGGCAGGAGCATTTAGAACGCGCGGAAAAGGCTCATCCGGCTTTTCAGCGTTATCGAATTGCCACCATTATCGCTAATCTGCGGATATGCGAGGGCGAGGATGGACAGAAAGAACGCCGCTTGACTGGTGAAGAAACGATGTCCTTGTTCAAGTTCTTAAGCGACCCAGACCGTAAGAAGGTTCCCACCTGGATAGAGGTGGCTCAAGTTTTGGGGATTGAACGCCAGGATTTGGTAGGAACCGGGAAATTGACGGCTGATGGGGAGCGAACGGGGAACACTCCGCCGGTTGATGAAACGAATATCCGTTTGACTAAGTGCAGTATCAAGCCCGTGCAACAGTGGTGGCGTGCAGCGAGTTACCTGGAGAGGTGTGCGTTTATTGAGCAAATATCTCGCGCTTCCTCACCCGGTGAGGCTAGTAGCCGTGAAGAGCAGATAGCTGCTGAATTTGTCGCTAGTCTAAATGATGAAGATTTGGAGAAATTGGAGTCATCGGTGAAGCTCCCGATTGGCAGGGCAGCCTATTCGGTAGAGAGTTTGGGGCGAATAACTGAACGGATTTTAGCCGATAATGTCGATTTGCAGCAGGCTCGAGAACTAGAGTTCCAGGTTTCGCAGGAGTGGAAGCCGCCTGCAGTTCCGGTGGGTGAACCGGTGGGTAATCCAGTGGTGGACAGGGTTTTGAAGGGCGTTAATCGCTGGTTGCTGCGAGCAGAAGCCGAATGGGGGATTCCGCAACAGGTCAATATTGAGCACGTGCGAGAAGCCTTCATGTCTAAGGCAAAGGCGAATGAACTGCAACGTTTCCAAGCGCAACGTTTTAAGAAAAACGAGGAGGCTCGGCAGCAGATAGAGGGGAGTCAGAATCTTTCGGGGTTGCCCCGCATCGCTGCGATTCGCAAACAACAGGCGTTGCAGCGGCAACATTGCGAGTGTCTTTACTGCGGCACCCATATTACTTTTGCCACTGCAGAGATGGATCACATCGTCCCGCGGCGAGGGGTGGGATCTACAAATACCAGGGATAATCTGGTGGCGGTTTGTAGGCGGTGTAACCACGAGAAAAGCAATATTCCTTTTGCGGTTTGGGCTGCGCAAACAAATATCCCAGGGGTTAGCCAGAAAGAGGCGATTTCTCGGGTTAAAGGTTGGTTTACCGATACTTCTGTTAAAGATGACAAAAGATTGCGGGCGGGGGTGATTGACAGGCTATCGCGTACCAAAGCAGATCCCGAGATTGATAACCGCTCCATGGAAGCTGTCAGTTGGATGGCGCGCGAGCTGGCTCACCGGATTGAGCAGCGTTATCGCACCCCGCAAGGTCAGTTGGCTTCGAAGAATGACACTAACGGAGGGGATAAAACGACATCTGAAAATAAAGTTACGGTACGAGTGTTTAATGGCTCGATTACCGCTGCTGCCCGACGAGCTTCAGGTTTTGAAGGGCGTGTTAATCTGATTGGAGGACGGGGCAAAACCCGCCTGGACAGGCGCCATCATGCTATGGATGCCGCCACTATTGCGATGATACGTCCTGCAGTAGCACAGACTTTGATAGAACGAGAGAATCTTCGGCGTGGACAGATTATGGCTGGTGGTGAGCAAAATTGGAAGAGCTGGAATGGTAGCACTTTCGCTCAGCAAAAGATCTATTCAGTTTGGCTAGAGCAGATGCGTTATCTGACAGAAATCTATAACCAAGCGTTGGCTGATGACCAGATTCCAGTGTTCTCTAATTTCCGTTTGCGGCTCGGAGACGGGAAACTACATGAGGAAGTGAAGAAACTTCATCGTAAACGCCTGGGTGATGCCTGGACGATGAGTGATATTGATCGGGCGGAAACCCCCGCTTTGTGGTGTGCATTAACCCGCTTGCCCGACTTTGTGTGGGCAGAGGGTCTGCCGGCGAATCCGGAACGAAGAATAGTGGTTAATGGCAGTCCTTTTGATGCAAATGACAGTGTGGCAATTTTCCCGACAAGTGCCCCTATGTTGAAGGTGCGCGGCGGCTGCGTCGAGGTGGGAACTTCTATCCATCATGCACGGATTTATCGAATTCTAGGTCGTAAGAAACCGGTATATGCCATGCTCAGAGTATTTACGATTGATTTACCGAATAAAGCTGGGGTTGATTTATTTCAGGTTGATTTGCCCGAACAAAGTATTTCGGTGCGAAACGCCGAAATGAAGTTACGGGAGGCTTTCCGGGAAGGCAATGCTGAGTATTTAGGTTGGCTAGTAGTAGATGACGAGCTGGAACTAGATCTATCTGCGGAGAGAAAAGGGGCAATTGCAGAACTACTGTCGGAATATCCTGGAATATCGCATTGGTCGGTAGATGGATTCCCTGCTGAAGATAAGCTCAGACTGCGTCCTCTATATTTGGCGGGAGAGGGAATGCCGGAAGATGCCCTGCCAGGTACTCAAGAAATTTTACAAAAACAAGGGTGGAGACCGGCAGTCAATAAGCTATTTTCAACCTGCAAACCTAAGGTAGTCCGTCGTGATGTGCTCGGAAATATTCGCAGAGATTCCTCGCGACTACCAGGTAGCTGGTCTATATAGGAGGAAATATGGCTGCCTGGCGAATTATTGATTTAACCCAGTTTTCTGGGTTGGTTTCCTCAAAAGCAGGAGCTATAGTCCTACACCCAGAAGATAAGCCGCAGGTGGCGCTGCCGGTAGCTGATGTTGCGGTAGTCCTTATTGGGATGGGAGTTAAACTCTCCGGAGCTGTACTTCATCGTTTGACCGCTGCAGATGTGTGTGTTTTGCTCTGCGATTGGCGGGGGATTCCCGAGGCAGGAGCCTTTGCATGGCGACCCCATTCCCGGGTGGCGGCGCGGCGAGTTGCACAGGCAGGCATGAGCATTCCTAAACAAAAAACCGCCTGGAAAGCAGTGGTGAAGCGGAAAATAGAAAATCAAGCGAAAACTCTGCTGCTATGTGGGAAAGCTAAAGATAGCAAGAATCTATTGGAATTGGTAAAGATAGTACGTTCTGGAGATCCAGATAATACTGAAGGCAGAGCTGCCCGCCGTTATTGGTCTGCGCTGTTCGGGAAAGAATTTTCGCGTCAGCCAGGTTTGGGTGATGGCATTAATTCTATGTTGGATTATGGTTATACGGTTGTCCGCGGTCATGGGGTAAGAGCGGTGTTAGCTGCCGGTTTAGAACCGTCACTGGGGATATTTCACCACAATCGAGCTAATCTGTTTTGCCTGGTTGATGACTTGATGGAAATTTTTCGCCCACTGGTTGATTTGGAGGTTTTTCGTCTGAAAAAAGCGGGTAAATCTTCTGCGGCTGATTGTAAAGCCGAACTGGTGGCGGCGGCCAGTAGCCAGTATCGCGATGACGGCATCGGTATTCCTGCAGCATTTGAGGATTTAGCTCAGTTATTTGGGCTTTATGTAGAGAGTCAAGTAAAAAGCTTTTCTCCTCCTAAATGGTTTAAGTAGTTTCCATGAGTAACAATCCCATGTGGTGTCTGGTGATGTTTGACTTGCCTGTGGATACCGCCCGCCACCGGCGCGAAGCAAACGCATATCGGCTAATGCTTTTGGATTTAGGATTCAGCATGGTGCAGTTCAGTGTTTACGCAAAATACACTCCTGCAGGATTAAGCGACGTAACCACCATTGGTCAAGTCCGTGCCGGTATTCCTCCCCAAGGAAACGTTCGGATGATCTTCTTAACGGATAAACAATGGTCTCGAACCTTTCATTTTTCCAATGGAACCCCTAGTAAAGCAGAGAAAAAACCTGAGCAACTATCAATTTTTTGAGAAAAAATGAGTACAAAAACCCTTATAAACTGGGATTATTTACCCCTGACCAAGTATATCAGGGGTAAATAAGAACTGAATCCCAGCTTCTTTGGCGCGGTTGTTTCGCCTGGTCCAAGTATATCAGGGGTAAATAAGAACTGAATCCCAGCCGGTCAGGCTGAGATAACCGCTTTCGCACAAGTATATCAGGGGTAAATAAGAACTGAATCCCAGCTGCCGTCCACGTAGGTTTCGCCGTCCATCAAGTATATCAGGGGTAAATAAGAACTGAATCCCAGCAGGTGATTGGGGCGCAACTCGCGGGCTCCAAGTATATCAGGGGTAAATAAGAACTGAATCCCAGCACTAAAAAACGGCGGAACTTCCATCGACCAAGTATATCAGGGGTAAATAAGAACTGAATCCCAGCATCCGCATGAGATAGCCTAAACCGCGTGCAAGTATATCAGGGGTAAATAAGAACTGAATCCCAGCAGTTGATAGACCACTCGCCTCCGCGTCCCAAGTATATCAGGGGTAAATAAGAACTGAATCCCAGCAACTCTGACAGCGAGTGAAGGTGAGGCTCAAGTATATCAGGGGTAAATAAGAACTGAATCCCAGCTATGCGGCGTGTGACCGTGGGTTGTTGACAAGTATATCAGGGGTAAATAAGAACTGAATCCCAGCTCTCTGGGGGGTTAATCGCGCCCGCTAGCAAGTATATCAGGGGTAAATAAGAACTGAATCCCAGCGACTTTGGAGCGTATGGAAGCCCTAGAGCAAGTATATCAGGGGTAAATAAGAACTGAATCCCAGCGTTACGTGAGGTGTTATTGGCGTGAGGGCAAGTATATCAGGGGTAAATAAGAACTGAATCCCACCCTATGTGGAACTTCCTCAAGGGTAGGTAGCTAAAGCTACCGGGTAAGGCACGGGCACGTCCCTTACCTGGTATCCTAATAAACAAAGGAGGAAATAAGGATGAAAATAAAAGCAATGCCCCTAGCTTTTACTACTTTCGGTCTTTTTATGCTGACCGAAATAGTTAGCTTTCCATCAGTGGCAAATGCAATTTTGTCTCTAGCTATAGGGATAGGCGGAGTGTCTGCCCTAGTCTTAGCGATTCGCCAGCATGGCTAAAAAATACTTCTCAAGCGCTGGCGCTGCTAGACACCTAGGATTATCCCCTAGCACGGTCGCAACCTACCGCGCTAGAGGAATCTTCCCATTACCTAGCGTGATAATCGGAGAGGGGAAAGCCCAAGTTTTCGGGTGGTCTAAAGAAACGTTAGACATCTGGCAAGCCAACCGCCCGGGAAAACCTGGTAGACCGAAAGGGTCGTGAATAGAGCCTAATGCTCGTAAATAGCGTCTTCAATGACGAAAATTGGGTTTAGATCCGCCTTTTTGTTCTGACTCTGGTCTTGAGGGAAACCGAAAGATTAACCCCCCGGGTAGACCGGGGGGTTAATGCACAATAAGTAAATGAAAGGTTAGCCCCCTCCGAAAGGAGGGGGAACTTTTTCTAAAAGCAGGAGGAATACAATGTTTATCCAGATACTAAACCTAACAATATCGCTAGTAGCTCTCGCCGGTGTTATCGCCGTCTACCGCCAAAACAAGCACGATGATTAATTACCTAACCGTGAACGGGATAGCCCGGCGTTTCGGGCTATCCCCTCACACTGTAAAAAGCTATATAGAGCTAGGCAGATTCCCCGCCCCCGATGCCGCGATTGGAGCAGGAAAAGCCATCAAATACGGCTGGCTACCCCAAACAGTAGACAACTGGCAAGCCAGCCGCCCGGGCAAACCTGGCAGACCAAAAGGCAGCATCAAGCAGCAGTCCTAACCGCTGCGCTCAAAGTTTCTTTAGTAGCCTTTCCTCTGTCCTGTGGGGGTGTATCCTTCAAACCGTTTTACCCTCCCGATACGTTTCACCCTCCCGCTTTCGCAGAATCAGCAAGTAATCGCGCCTATTACCCGTATCTGGAGGGTGGTAATGCACCGGGAGGGTGTTTTTTGGGGGGGGGCTAATGCCCATTCGGGCATTAGCCCGGGTTTGGTTATTAACCCCTATCTATATTTTTGGCGTGCTACCCACGCGAATGGGTAGCACGCCAAAATCTTAATACTAGGGGAAAGTTCGGGCTAATGCCCGAAAGTTCTCTCGGTGGAACCTACTTGAGTACCCAGGTAGCGGCCGCTTCTTTATCCAAAAGATTCCCGAAATAGGAAATGCTGGCTGCATCAGTTTTAATTGGAACAATCCCGCTAACAGTGCCACCGGCTTTTAGAGTTCCATTGCTCAACGGCTCTTTGTCAAGAAAAGCGATTTCCGGATCTTCCGTGTTCCCTGACGAAGAGGTTTGTTTCCAATCGTAACTGGCGTAATCTACCGGTTCAGAACCGGTGTTTTTGTAACTTACCGTCACCAGCAGGTATTTTTTACCTGCCTGATCAGTTTTTTCGGTTTTGGAATCTACCGATACTTGTAAACCATTATCCAAAGTCACTGCTTTCCCAACAGCCAGTTTGCTAGTGTCTTCGTTCTTTTTGCTGTCGCCAGAATCCTTTTTCTCATCCTTCTTAGCGTCACCAGAATCAGCTTTTTCGCTGGTGGATACTACGGTAGAGCCAGCATTTAGCTCTTTTGTGGCTTCATCAAGAGCTTTTCCAAACACCCATTGAGTACAAATGACGATTACGATGGCAATAACGTTAATGACAACGGCAGCAATCGTAAGACCTTTCCCTCCCACTTTTCCTTTACGGATAGAGAAAATCCCAACGATTCCCAGGATTAGACCGATAATGGCTATCAAGAAAGAAATGTTATTAAGAATTGGAATCCAAGAACCGACTATTGCAATAATTCCAAGAACCAAAGCCGCAATTCCTAGTCCCGATTTTTTCTGCGGAGTCGCTGCAGGCTGCATAAACTGTCCCTGAGGGTTTTGCGCTTCAAAAGGCTGATTTTCAGACATGATTACTTACTTTCCATAGATGCGGATACTAAATTAATCTGCAGGATTCTCCGGTTAATCCGAACCCTACAAATCAATATCTGAAACACGAGAATAAAGCGGTTATATTGCCAAAATCGGGTCAATAATTCCCCGCATTATTTTCACTGTTCATTACATTTGATTCTCGCGGGGGGGGGTACTATGTCAAGTTAATAGCCGGATGGATTCTAAAAGATTTTTGGTGACCTTAAAGGATTGCGACAACCACCCCCTTAAGAAAAGTAGGTGGTTGCGGGATGACCGGGTGCTTGCCGTATGACCGGGTGGTTTCGGGAAGGCGAGGTGGTCACAAAACGGAATAGGGCGTAAGGGAGGGTCGCCCTACCCCTAGGAAATGGGGGACGGCCGCGAAAAGGTAAACGGGGCGATTTGGGGACCTGCCCTGCCCCCTAGAAATGGGTGTCGCACAGTTGGCGAATGGGGGGATGCTAGTCTTTACCCATGGAACATGAACTCCCGAAACCTAACCTCAAACCTAACCCCAAGCCTAAGCTGGATTCACCAGAAAACCCGGAGAGGCGCGCACCAGAACCCGCAGGGATAGTTAATGCGATAGATGCTCAGGACGTGGTGAAACTCTACGGCAATAACCTTGCCTTAGACCATCTTTATCTGCAAATACCGGCCGGCTCATTTTTCGGGCTGGTAGGTCCTAATGGGGCTGGAAAATCCACGTTTCTGTCTATCGCTACCGGTCTTTTAGAACCTGATAGAGGCACAGTTTTCATTAATGGCATCAGTATGTGGGACGAACCCGTAGCGGCAAAGGCAGCATTGGGGGTATTACCCGACGGGATGCATATGTTTGACCGTCTCAGCGGGATTGAACATTTAACATTTGTCGCTCAGCTGCGCGGTCTTGATAAACAGACCGCAATTCAGCGCTCCCGTTCACTTTTGCAAGCATTTGAACTGCCGCTAGATAAAAAGAAAACGATAAGCGAATACTCGACCGGTATGCGCAAGAAAATCGGTTTAGCTTTAGCGCTAGTCACCTCCCCGCGCCTAGTGGTTTTGGATGAACCTTTTGAAGCGGTCGATCCGGTTTCGGCAAACACCCTACAACAGGTGTTAAAAGAATATGTGAAGCTAGGGGGAACAGTAGTGTTATCTTCCCATGTGATGGCGACCGTGGAATCATTATGTACCCATGTGGCAGTGATTAATCAGGGTCGTATTCTGGTATCCGGAACCACCGAAGAAGTCGCGGCAGGGCAAGACCTCAACTCGCGCTTCCTGCAGTTGGTAGGGGGGCATCAGCAACGCGAAGGAGACCTGTCATGGTTGGGACGCTAATCCGGTTAAACCTGCGGTTGCAAACCAAACAGTTTACTAAACAGTGGTGGCGAATAGTCCTCGGTGTCCTAGCTATCATCTACGTGGCACTTATATTACTTGGGGTGGCAACCGGCTTTTGGCAAGCAGGTCACGCGGGGCTTACCGCTCCGATTCAAATCTATTACGCGCTGCTTATCGTCCTGGTGTGGATGATGATGGTATCGGCATCGGTAGCTGGTGAACAAAGCCTGACCCCCCAGGCGTTAGGTCCCTATATCGCCCCTACTCGGCGCGCAGCTTACGGGTTGCTCGCGGCTAATATCGTCAGTGTTTCCTCTTGCGTAGTTTTCGTTATCTACGAGGTGTCGCTGGCGGGGTGGCTAGCTGCCGGTAGCCTTGGCGCGATTGTGCTTACCGTTCTAAGTGGGCTGCTAGGGGTATTTTTGATTGCATCGTTCACTCAGATATTGCAAACTCGGCTGGTATCGCGATTAACTGCCAAGCGCGCTAGCTCTCGCCAGCTTTTTACCGGTATCGGTATGCTGGTGGTAATCGCCTTGGGATACTTGCTGGTGACTATGATTCCGCATTGGCTTGCCGATAGCGGTAACACAACCGCGTTTTTCCCGCTGCTGGTGCAAAAACTGACCGGAAGTACGGCGCAGATTTTTTGGTATTTCTTGGCACTTACTCCGCTTTCTCCTTTCCTGCTGGCTCCTTTCGTGATGGCTCACTTTTATTGGGGCTTGGCGCTCTCCCTCCTCTCTACCTGCTTTTATGGGGTTCTAATCTTGAGGGCGTGGCCGAAGGTTTTTGCGAACGCTCTAATGGGGCGGGGGCAGGTTTTAGCGGAAGTATCCGCTGCTAAGAACTTAGATGCGTCCTTTAAGGAAAATAGTGAGGACGAGTGGAAGATTCCTCTGTTAGCTCGGGCGTTACCCCTGTCGCCGGTGGGACAAATTCATTGGGCAAGAATAAGTTATTACCAGCGAAAAGACCCGCGCCAAATTATTTCTCTATCTTCGATACTGTATGTGGCAGTTATTTTTGGGATTATGTTGTGGGCAAACCATCCCTCGGGAGAAATGGTTTTTTGGGCGTTAAACGGCACTATCTTGCTGGTAGCGGTGACGGCCGCAACTGCGCTGCTGAATATGTGGTCCAATGATTCTTCCGCCTACTGGTATCAGATTATTGCCGGGGTTGCCGGTAAAACTGACAGAACCGTGCGTGTTGGGGTTCTTGCTAGCTATCAACTTCCGGTGATGGTGGCGATTACTTTGATTTTTGGTTTCGCACTGAAAATGGACACCTCCGCAATTTTAAAATCTGCCATTTTAGCCTGCTGCTACCTGTTAGTGGCTTTGGGTGCAAATGCTTTGATTTCTGCGGTGGTTACTATTCCCGGTCCGGCACCTGGACAGTCGGCTCTGCGTAATAATTCGGGAGGAAGTGGAAAATCTATGCTGGCTGCCATGGCATCCTCAATGGCGGCGTTGTTGCTGTGTGCTCTCCCTTCGGGATTAATTATGCTGGTCTGCGTCCTCCTTAATACCTCTTGGGTCTCGCTCTTGATAGCTGCCCTCATTACCGCTGCGGTGCTGGTGGGGGGAATCTACGGCGGCGGAAAACTGTTAGAACGCTTCCAGGTGCGTAATCTACGCCGAGTGATGGCGTGGCCAAAACATATTTATAGCGGGGAATAAACTAATAAGCCGCAGATAGGCGTGCTTTGCCGCGTATGGGGTAGCGAAATTGGGGTTAGTGCCTAAAAAGCTTCGCGTAGTTTTCTGTCACTTTGGCGTTAAAACTGGTGAGAAGCGCTAACAACCACCCTAAAAACTGAGATAAATAGGGGGTAAAACCTGGTCTGTCGGCGGAGATGGAGGTGTGTGGTTTCAGGAGATGTGTCCGTTTTTCTTGGGGTTGGGGTTTTAAGA
>NZ_JAQEVU010000011.1:0-32659 GCF_027694345.1 Varibaculum timonense | reverse complement strand
ATTCCAAGAGTACTCGACTAAACTGAGACATTTTAGTGCAGAAAATGGTGCTCTCCATGCTCGTAAAGCACAAGCAGCAGCACAACGACTCGGTGTGCCACCCACCATCATCTACTTCGCCGTAGATTGCGACGCCACTGATCCAGAAGTGACAAGCAATATTCTCCCGTACTTCCGTGCAGTTAGCGCGAACCTTGGTGGCGGTTATGGCGTGGGTATTTATGCTTCGCGTAATATTTGTGCTCGTGTGGCTGAAGCAGGGTATTCGGTTGCGTCTTTCGTTTCCGATATGTCCACCGGTTTTTCAGGAAACCTCGGTTTTTCTATTCCCAAGAATTGGGTGTTCGACCAATTCCACGAAATCAGCGGATACCGAGGAAAGTGGGATCTCGATCGCGTAGCTTATTCAGGGCGTGTAAGTGCCTGCGCCAGTGTGCTTTCCCCGATTCCTGTACCTACGCCAGATCCCGATCCTGCAACTCCAGACACTGATCCGTTACTCCAATGGGTAAGCACAACTGAAAACGAGTGCATCAACGCGTTCTCAGGAACTTTCAATACAATAGCGCCGTACCGCAGCTCCATCGGTGAATTTATTCTTGAATGGCTACGCAAACCCGAATATTGGGGAGATAAATATCTAGGGTTATGGAGAATATACACGCCAGAAATTCCCACTCCCGAGGATCTTCAAAGCGCGCGATTGGTCTGCGCTAACAAGTGTGAGGATCAACCTCGCATCAAGGGCACCCTTCCACGTCGCGATATCGCACACATGGCAGCGACTGCACTAGGCTATCTAACCTGGGGATTCGCAGATAATAACTCGACTTACACCCTAGGCGATCTTGGAGGGTGGCCGCTGGATTTGCTACAGATCTGGGGTAACTATAGGCGTGAAGGCTCCGCTAGTGATCTTGCTAAATGGCTGTACAAGCATCTTGGACATATTAGCAATGGTAAAGGTTTCGGATACGACGATGTGCTTGCAGATGCGGACGCTTGGTTAATCGCACATAAAATGAAGAATAACCCATCGGAAATCTCACTCTCGGAAGCTATGCGCGACACTTTTTCCTCAAGCGAAAGCAATCGTATTAAACGATTCTATCGCGACCGCTTTGGAGCCAGTGCAGATAATCTTGTTTCAGCTTTTCAAGGACTGGCTAACGGCATTGATATCTGGGTATTCGAAGACTTCAGTTACGGCAAGCAAAAACTTCTGAGCGCGTCAGGAGCAGACAAGCTTCCAACTAAGAACGAAGCCGCTACTCTCGCAAGAGGATATGCTGCATTCCTTGCCAATCCTCACAGGTAGTCAACGAGCAAATCATTATCCCTCAGTGAACGAGTACACGTTCCCGTACTCGCTCACTGAGGGATGCCACTGACATCCACAAGTAGGAACACTAATGCAGCTACAGCTGATAATACGATGAGAGACGTCACCAGCGCGACAAAGACTCTGACGATTATGGATTGAGATCGCACTGTGGGCAAAGTGTTATTAATTAAAATCAAACAGTTAATGAGCCCCACAAAACCCCAGCAGACTAACCCTATAACTGTTGACCACACCATTCTGCCAACCCAGATATGTGATGAAAAGGTGACTTGATAGGGATATTTCTGAAAAACAGCGACTGGAAAGTCACTAAACCAACCACCAGATGCTGGTAGTAACAATACGAGACCAATCCACCACAGAACACGCTTGACTACAACAAGCCTATCCTTTGTTTTCAGCTGCAACACACTGTTCATTATCTCGCAGGAAAGTCTACACAGAAAGGAGGAACGCCGATATCGAAACCGATAAAACAACTCCTTTTTGTGCGGGTGTATGAAGAATAGCCTCATACACCCACACAATGGATTTCTTACTATGCTTATGGAAAAGAAATGATAGCTGAAACGAAATAAATCCATAATGACAGAATGAAAAATAATACTGTTACAGTACCCGTAAATATTTTTAGTGAGCGCTGATCTGAAATACTTTCAGGAATCGTAACGACACATTTTCCAATAAACCAGATAATCCGGTTAGCAAACCAAAAAAAGTAGCCTAATGTATTTAAGATAAATAATGCAAAGAATGCTCTATGCGTATAAAAGTCGTTCCCATCTACAAACGGAGATACGCTTTCAACGCTCGGAGCGTTAGATAGTATTTTAATAATCCAGTGTTCATCGACATGTATTAAAACCGATGGCAGCAAAAGCAGTAAGCCTAACCACCACAGCAATTGCCTGAGATAAACAAGGACAATTCTTCTACGCACGATTGACCTGATTCTGTAATAGTTAGTTTCTTAGCATCTAACTACCATCATAGATGGAGGCGAACAACAAGCGTGGCTAAAGATTTCACGAATAGGCGACAGCGCGTCTGTTAGCACTAAACTAGATTCGCTCCACGCTTTGACCGGGAAGCCAAATCAACAGATTTTTTGTAAAATATCGTACAAATCTCTATTGAAAACCAGTAAAGTCATATTCTATCCTGGTACCAAGTATCACAAAAATTGAATTCTTTGAGGAGCGAGGATGTCTGCCAAACATGTAAAACTGTTATGCCTGTCCACTATCGCTGCGCTTGTTATGTGTTTTTGTATCACTACACCAGCATATGCAAAAACAGATAATCTCAAGGGAGCAAGGGTTACTTCCTATCTAATTCAGTATTCTACGTATCGATACAAGCCATACAGAAGCCCTATCAGAATTAACGCATCTGTTTCTCCTGTTTACTGGTGGGGAGGTACATGGGGAGCAAGTGGTGGAGCACTTAGATGGACTGTCGGACTTCGCTACAAAAGTAATCAAAAACAATTCACTCGTATAGAAACAGAACAAAAGACTATGCGAGGTGTTTTCCCTGGCACAGAGGGTTCGAACCCCTTTGCTACCAATTTTGCGATTAACACCAAAGGCAGTATTTCCATGGGGTCACAAGTAGCAACTATTACCGGCTCTATTTCATATTAAAATAGCACGATACTTTTAAGGGGGTCTTATGTCACGTCGAGTAGCGATTAGCCATTCTCTTTATATTCTGGTTCCACTTTCACTTGTACTCATCGTCTTTTTCGCACTGTTTGGATCAAAGCAGTCGGCTACGGCTCAAGACACGCCAGGGGAGTCTGCATACACACAGCAAGCTGCAGAAGATTTACGCAAAGTTTCTGAGAATCTCACGCAGGCGCAAAAGCAACAAAAGGCAGAACGCGCGGCTGTGATGGCTGAGCTTACGATGCCTGATGGGTACCACTATAGTGAGGGAGAGAGTTTTGATTCGCTCACAGCGCAAGCTCACACTCTTGAATCACGGTTATCCGAACGGAGTGCGGGCGTCTCAGATTCTCCGGCTCCTGAGCTTGTGAAATACGAAGATGGCTACTTTGCAGCTTCAGCTGCCTCAGATTGGCAATGTGCTTGGCTAGTTGAAGCTGTCAAGCACAGCCAAGAGAAAGACTTTAAGAAAGTAGATCGGGATATTGCCAAGCTTGAATCATTCAAGAAAAGCTCATACATCAATCATTTCCCCGACTTTGAGATATTTTTACAAGACGCCGTCTACCCACTCACAAAGGGCGAGACCGACGTTGCTCAATCCTTTATCAACACAAGCTGTTCAATATCTCAGCCGTAGATCAACGCGAATCTGCTATTTTGCAGGTGAAGCGCGCTGGGATATCTGTATCAGGGTCTATTCCGATACTCGAATAAGTACGGAGCGTCCCGATTCCTGATTCCCAGCGCACTTCCCAGGCGGTGTCATCTATTTTTCCTGAGCCTTTGGCTGACCACGAATACGGCGTTTTAACGCCAAGATGAAAATTGTTCGACACGGTATAGAATCGCCCAAACCTGTGATGCATCGCGCTATTTCCCCACGAATAGATAACCCGACAATTGGTATCGTCTTGCTTAGAGGGAACTATGCCGTAACTGTCCATGTTAATGACAGTCCCTACACAAGCTACTGTGCCTGTTAGAAACGCAACCATGAGAATTGCTTTTACCCATCTCTTTTTAATGTCACTATTAGTTTGCTTCAGCGTAGCGATAAACAAGATTAAAGCTAAAACTGACACAACTAGGTAAATAGCGGCAGGAAGTAGCAGAATATTGACGGGTTTTCCTAGTAGTAGGATAGGCGCGCCCCGTACCACACTATCTTTTGAATAATAAATCTGCGCTAGAAACATGAGAAGACCCAGTAGTGAGGCAAACAGAAAACACAGCCATACAGCACTGCGATTGAAATACGTACGATTTGTCCGCATACTTACCAAAATCTCTCGAACCATTTTCAAAATCATATTTTAACAGTAAGGCTTACTTCAGTGGCGAAAGATGGAACTAATCGTGGTGGTCGCCGGGTGCGGGCGGGCGCGAAACCAGACCCGCTCAGTGAGAAACTCGCTAAGGGTCTGCCTGCTACTCGCCTGGAAGATCCGCTAGCGTCTCCTTTTGATTTCGAGGGTGCAGATGTTGGCGCGGGCGCGGTGCTTACTGGTGAGGTGATGCCCGAACCCTCTGAATACTTAAGCGATATCCAGCGTGACGGCAAACCCTTGGGTGCTGATTTGGTGTATCGGGAGACGTGGCGGTGGTTGGATGAGCGTGGTTGCACGAGGTTTGTTTCTAAGCGTCTGATTGAGGCCTACGCCCAGGCTTTCGCCCGGTATGTGCAGTGTGAGCAGGCGATCTCCAAGTTCGGTTTGCTCGGCAAGCACCCAACTACCGGGGCTGCTATCGCTTCCCCGTTCGTCGCCATGTCCCAGTCTTTTGGTAAACAGGCAAACGTGTATTGGTATGAGATTTTTGAGATTGTGCGATCTAACTGCACTAGTGACTATTCGGGTGCGGCTCCGGGTGATGAGGTTATGGAGCAGTTGCTGAAAGCACGCTCGTAGATGCGTCCTAGTTGTTTCCCGGGGTTATTTGGAGCCTTTTGTTTCGCTACAGCCTGCCCCTAGCGTCATCCCAACTCCTATGCCGATAGCTAACCCTAAGGCAATATTGTTCATAATGAACCCAAAGATAATGCCGGCCATCATCCCGGCAATCATTCCGTAAACCACGGCCTTACCATTGCCGCCGGAAGGTTCTGGCGGATTAGGTTTACTCGTTTCGTCTTGCACGTATTCCATTATCGCACATGACTCGGGTTCGCCTCTTTATCTTCACTCCCCACTCTTGACTGACATGGTGGGGAGTTTTTGTTTCTTTTGATTTTTCTACTGAAAGGGCATTCCTATGACTATGGTTCGCAGCGCTGAAGCAGTGTGTATCGGTCACCCCGATAAACTGTGCGATTTAATTGCTGATCAGATTCTCGACGAAATTCTCAACGCCGATCCCAACGCCCGCGTCGCGGTAGAGGTCATGGCTACTGGGCGACGCATTATTGTCACCGGTGAAATCAGCACTAATGCTCGTGTGGACTTGCGTGATTGCGTACGCACAGCCCTGACTGCAGCTGGCTATAAGCCGTGGAGATTTTTGGTGTACGTGTGGGTGCGGCGTCAATCTAACGATATTAACGACGGCGTGACCACATCTTTAGAGGCTCGCCATGGCGATGAGTCTGCTTATTGTCTTCAGGGGGCTGGTGATCAAGGCACGGTCTACGGTTATGCCTGCACTGATACACCACAGCGTTTACCGTTACCTCTTGTTTTAGCCCACGAGATTTGTAAACGGCTAGATGACGCGCGCAAGCAAGGCACCATCACTGGGATCTTCTCGGATGGTAAAGCACAAGTTTCGGTGCGCTACAACGAGGTAGGCAAACCGCTATCCATCGAAACTGTTGTGGTTTCCATCCAGCACGATAAATCCAAGGATTTCGATGAGTTGCGACGTGAAATCACCTCGATGATTATCGGTCCAGCATGCCAGCCATATCTACCGGTAGATGAGGACACGGTTGTGTTGATCAACCCGTCCGGGCGGTTCGTGGAGGGCGGCCCTAAAGCCGACACCGGACTCACCGGTAGGAAGTTGATGGTTGACACCTATGGCGGGCTGGCCGGACATGGTGGTGGAGCGTTTTCCGGTAAGGATCCGTCGAAGGTTGACCGCTCGGGTGCTTATATGGCGCGGCTGATCGCCAAGACGGTGGTGGATGCGCACCTAGCTGAAGAGTGCCAAGTGAGCATTTCTTATGCGATTGGTAAAGCCGACCCGGTCGCTTTTGCTATCGACACGCTCGGCACCGGCCAATACACCGACGAAATCATTACGGCTGCCGCTCGAGATGTGTTCAATCTTCGACCAGCAGCGATCATCGACCAGTTTGGGCTGCGAGCACCCGGCTATGTGCGCTATTCGACGTATGGACATTTCGGGGATTACACACGCAAGTGGGAAGACACCTGGACTACTAGCCGTGAGCTTGTTAAGGCGGTGAAAAACCATGCGCATCAAGCAAATAGCGCTAACTGATCTCACCCCAGCTGACTACAACCCTCGCAAAGACTTACAACCCGGTGACCTCGACTACGACAAACTCAAACGCTCCCTTACCGAGTTCGGGTATGTAGAGCCAGTCATCTGGAACAAAACCACCGGAAATATTGTGGGTGGGCATCAGCGCCTGAAAGTACTCGCCGATCTGGGCTATAAAACCGTGGACTGCGTGGTCGTTGAGCTAGACGAAACCCGCGAAAAAGCGCTCAACGTTGCTCTAAACAAGATCAGTGGCGATTGGGACGAATCCAAACTCGCCCTACTCATAGCCGACCTGGATGCTTCCGATTTCGAGGTTGAACTCACCGGTTTCGACGAAGCCGAAATACAACAGTTGATAGGTTCTCTCGACGGCGACAGTATCGAGGACGATAACTTCGACCTGAACGCCGCCCTTGAAGCGGCAGCCTTTGTCGAAAAAGGCGATATCTGGAGGGTTGGTAGGCATCGCCTGATGTGCGCGGATGCCACGAACAAGGGCGATGTTGAAACCTTGATGGATGGCAAACAGGCTAATTTGGTGGTCACAGACCCGCCTTACAACGTGGACTTCAAATCATCTAGCGGCCTGAAAATCGCAGGTGATAAGCAAGACGCAGACGCGTTTTATGAGTTTCTGCTGGCTGCGTTCACCAACATGGCGGCATCCTTAGATAAGGGCGGGTCAGCCTATGTTTTCCATGCCGATACTGAAGGATTGAACTTCCGTCGCGCTTTTCAAGATGCTGGTTTTTACCTGTCGGGCTGTTGTATTTGGGTTAAAGACTCCCTTGTACTTGGTCGTTCCCCATATCAGTGGCAGCACGAACCGGTGCTTTATGGGTGGAAGAAAGACGGCTCTCACGCTTGGTATGCGAATCGCAAACAAACCACGGTGTGGAATTTTGCCAAGCCCCGCAAAAACAGTGACCATCCGACTTCGAAGCCGTTGGATTTGTTGGCTTATCCGATTCGTAACTCCACCCAAACCAACGCAATCATCCTCGACACTTTTGCTGGGTCTGGTTCCACGCTAATGGCTGCAGAAGCTATTGACCGTACCTGTTACGCGATGGAGCTAGATGAGAAATACGCTTCCGTGATTCTGCGCCGCTATGCGGAAGCAACCGGAGACGCAGCAGGGATCACGTGTGAGCGTGGTGGCAAGCAGTATGCCTACCTGGATCTGGTGAAAGAGGTTGAGCGTCCCAAGGAGAAAGGCTAACTCGTGAGACAAACTTTAAGGCTTGGCTCGCTTTTTGATGGCTCGGGAGGATTCCCTCTCGCCGCCACCAAGGTTGGTATCGAACCTGTGTGGGCGAGCGAGATTGAGCCTTTCCCGATCCTGGTAACCACCACGCGTTTACCGCAAATGCAACACCTGGGCGACATCTGCGATATTGACGGCAGTCAGCTAGAGCCGGTGGATGTGGTCACGTTTGGTTCTCCTTGCCAAGACCTGTCGGTGGCAGGTAAAAGGGCAGGTTTAGCTGGCGAGCGTTCGGGTTTATTTCACCAAGCTGTCAGAGTCATCAGAGAAATGAGAAAGGCAAGTCATGGTCTATATCCAAGATTCGCTGTTTGGGAAAACGTGCCCGGAGCCTTCTCAAGCAATAAAGGGGCAGACTTCCACAGCGTCCTGCAAAACCTCATCTCGGTTGTCGACGAAACGGCAGCGGCTGACCTACCTCGAGTACAAAAGTGGCAAAAAGCCGGAGCGATCGTGGCAGACCAGTGGAGTATTGCGTGGCGAGTATTGGACGCGCAATTTTTCGGAGTACCCCAACGACGCAAAAGAATCTACCTTATCTGCGATTTTGCAAGCGAGCGTGCCGGACACATACTCTTTGAGCCCCAACGCGTGTTCCGGGATCTTGCGCCGGGCTGCAGTGAAAGGCAAAACCCTCCCACCAATCTTGGAGCGAGCACTCACGAGGCAAGCAAATCTTTAGATGTGTTCGCCTTGCGGATGCGGGCAGGTAAACCTGGTGGCGGTAAAGGCCCGCT
Organism: Varibaculum timonense; assembly: GCF_027694345.1. Taxonomy (NCBI): domain Bacteria; kingdom Bacillati; phylum Actinomycetota; class Actinomycetes; order Actinomycetales; family Actinomycetaceae; genus Varibaculum; species Varibaculum timonense. The sequence continues at coordinate 24,190 of NZ_JAQEVU010000011.1, read as the reverse complement.
CGTGCAAACAAATCTGTCGGGCACGCTCGGATGTAGTAACGATCAGAGTATTATTGAGCCGCTACTGTTTGACCATCATCCTCATGATGCCAGAGTGGGCGGACCATGCCAGATAGCACCAACCGTGACCGCTCGTTACGGCACTGGCGGAGGCAATACTCCCATCATCGCTACCGCCTACGGTTTCAATGCGTTACATGAGGGACGCGGCGCGGCAGTGGGCAGGTATGGTTATCCCACCGAGGTATCAAAGACGCTCGATACGTCAGGGATAGCTCCGACCTGTAACCAAGGCGGTATCGCCATCATGCAACCCGATGTCATCTCGGCGTCGAAGGCGGACTTCTTCTGCCGAGGAAACGTTAATATTGCTGGCGCATTGTTGGCTTCGGATTCTACTGAGCTGCCCCTGGTCACTGACCCTTGCGTGCCCGAATACCGCGTGAGACGCTTAACCCCAACCGAGTGTGCCCGCCTACAAGGATTCCCTGATGATTGGACACGAGATTTAGCAATCAGCGATCCTACAGATTCACAGTTGGATTACTGGTGGCAAGTCTGGGCTAGCTGGGCCAAGGCACAAGGATTGAAAAGACCTAAAACCCGCAACCAAGTACGCAAATGGCTGGCTAATCCTGGAACCGACCGGGCGTTATACAAGCTGTGGGGAAACGGGATAGCTTTACCGTGCGCCAAACTCGTGCTTTCCCAGATAGCGGCCGAGACCACTAAAACTCCTGGATTTTAAGGCGAAAATGACTGGATAAGCCCGCGAACCTATGGCTGTATATACATGACCAAACAACCAGCAAGAAAGAGAGGGTTTGGTGATGATGGGACAGCTATACGCCGACTTGGAAGAAATCGAAAACCTCGGAGTCGACCTGACCGATATTGGTGCGGTGTGGGATGCAGCCGAAGACCACAGCTACGAGCACGTAGAAATGATCGTCTCCAACTTCCCACAAGACTTCATGCGCCTCATCCGCACATGGATGGACGTTCAAAGCATCGAGTTTGATGGTGAGGAGGATGAGCAATGGTGAGCACCAAAAAGGCTGAAAACTACGGGCTCGTAGTCACCCTGCCCGCCACGCTTGATGAGACTGAGCTGGCAAGGCTGCATGAACTTATTGCAGCCAAGAAAGACTTGATCGCTAAAGCGCTCGGCGCGAGCCAGCTTAGCATCACCACCAGTAGTGAGGGGCTGAGTTTTCCTTGGTGGGATGAGCTGCCCGAGTTCGAGAAGATCACTGCCTACACCGAGTTCTTAACGAAGCTGATCGCCTACGCCAAACGGATCCACCGCACCGTAACCCGAAGTACAAGCCAGGTAAGTAATGAGAAGTATGAACTGCGTTCCCTGCTTTACCGCATCGGTCTTTCTGGTAAAGAAAATAAGGAAGTACGCAAGATTTTACTTGCACCATTAAGCGGCAATTCTGCGTGGAAAACCCCGCCACTAATAAACACTAACCAAGAGATGTAAACCACTATTTATTAGGCAAAATAAACGGTGAAATGACTGGATAAGTGGCGAAGTCTATGGCTGTATATACATACCGAAACGGTACACAAAGAAAGGAAACAGCCATGAACACCAAAGAAGCTGAATGCAGCGTCGAGGAAGAAAATACCGAACGCCTTATCGGACGTGCTAACCGGTTGGGATACACCATCACCAGCATTGAGATCGAACCTGGCCGGGTCGCGATTTCTATTGTTCCTTCCCCACTGTTCCCCTACACCCCGGAGCTTGACCAGGATTTTGAAACCGATCAATGGCGGGTGCAAACCACCGCCTACGGAGCGTTGAACCTAGACAACATCGAACAAGTCACCGAGGGCTACGGGCGGGCAGCAGCGATGGTGCGTGAACTTGAGCATGCTACACCAGGAAACGTTGTCAACTACCACCTGCCCCGTTAAAACTAAACACACAGGCAAACCCACCTGGCGTGGGGTTTTCCTTTATCGTGAAGCGTTATGAACTAGAGATGCACATCTCTAAGTTTTATTGAAAATAGGCGGAAAATAACTGGATAAATAGGCGGGTCTATGGCTGTATATACATACCGAAACGGTACACAACAGATAAGGAAACAGCCATGAACAGCACAAAGGTCACCAGCGAAACCCTCCAGATGCGCGTTGATTCCTACGGGACGGTTCTTGCCTACGGAGGCTACACGCTAGCAAGTTTTGCTACCTGGACCAAGACTGAAGGATTTGGCAACAACGCCCAAATCTACCGGTTGATGGAAGAACCCGTCAGCGGGTTCGGGCCTAACTCGAGGGGCCGCGGAGAATGCGAACTCGAACTCATCGCGAAGTCAGACCACCTTTTCGCTGACGCTGGACATGCGATCGCCTGGGCGTTAGCTAATCTGCCCGAAGCCTAGCCCCGCCGGGCATAAGGGCGCCTGTTATCGCTGGTAGTAACTGACTTTTTAACCAATAGAAGGTAACTGATTCGTATGCGTGAGCTAGTTGAATATCACCCGACCCGGTTCATGGCTGAAAGCTCGCGCTATGACAAGCGCCGAGCCGACTTTGCGGTCGCGTTCATCCAAGCTTTAAAGCATACGAAAGGTCGGTGGGCAGGAAAACCTTTTAAGTTGATTGATTGGCAAGAACAAATCATTCGCGACCTTTTCGGGGTGGTAAAACCTGACGGGTTTCGCCAATTCACTACCGCTTACGTGGAGATCCCTAAAAAGCAAGGCAAATCTGAACTAGCCGCCGCTATCGCACTCTTGCTGTGTTGCGGCGACGGCGAAGAACGCGCTGAAGTTTATGGGTGTGCTGCCGATCGGCAACAAGCATCCATCGTGTTCGAAGTGGCAGCCGACATGGTGAGAATGTGTCCCCCACTAGCCAAGCGGGTAAAGATCCTTAGAAGCCAAAAACGTATCATCTACTCCCCCACCAATTCCTTCTACCAGGTACTATCCGCCGAGGCCTATTCCAAACACGGATTCAATATTTCCGGAGTGGTATTCGATGAGCTACACACCCAACCCAACCGAGCGCTCTTCGACGTGATGACCAAAGGCAGTGGGGATGCTCGCACCCAGCCACTGTACTTCCTGATCACAACCGCCGGCACCGACACCCACAGCATCTGCTACGAACAACACCAAAAAGCCCAAGACATCCTTGCGGGCAAAAAGATCGACCCCACTTTCTATCCAGTCATATATGGGGCAGCGCAAGATGATGATTGGACTAATGAAGCCGTGTGGCATAAAGCCAACCCATCCTTGGACGTGACGGTGCCAATCCAGAAAGTTAGGGACGCTTGTAATAGTGCCAGACAGAATCCGGCTGAAGAAAACACCTTCAGACAGTTGCGGCTCAACCAGTGGGTCAAACAGTCTGTGCGGTGGATGCCCATGCACGTCTGGAACAAAAACGATGACCCAGTCCACTTGGATGAGTTAGAAGGCCGTGTTTGTTACGGCGGCCTCGACCTGGCATCCACAACCGACATCACTGCTTTCGTTCTCGTATTCCCACCCACGGATGACGATGACAAATACACGGTCGCGCCCTGGTTTTGGATACCCGAAGACAACCTCAAACTCAGAGTTTCTAGGGATCACGTCCCCTACGACCTATGGCATCAGCAAGGCCACCTACTCACGACTGAGGGCAACGTGGTGCACTACGGGTATATCGAGAAGTTCATTGAGGATCTTGGCACCCGGTTTAATATCCGAGAAATCGCTTTCGACCGGTGGGGCGCGGTCCAAATGAGCCAAAACCTTGAGGATGCTGGTTTCACGGTAGTGCCGTTTGGGCAAGGCTTCAAAGACATGTCCCCACCATCTAAGGAACTGATGAAGTTGGCGTTGGAGGGCAAGCTCGCGCACGGCGGGCACCCGGTGCTGGCCTGGATGGTCGATAACATTCACGTGCGCACCGACCCAGCCGGCAACATCAAACCCGACAAACAAAAATCCACAGAGAAGATTGATGGAGTCGTCGCCACCATCATGGCCCTCGACAGAGCCATACGCGGCGGCAACGCGAGCATGGGTGGGAGCGTGTATGACTCGCGCGGGCTATTCGTACTATGAGCGTGGCTGGGAAATGCACCGCGTTCCCCAGCCACACTCATTTCTTGGCAGCGATGTTTACTCGTCGGTTGCTAGCTCAGCGAGTTCTTCAGCCGTCCATACCTTGTTCATTGGCCCTTGCCGTGAAGCAAGATAGTTGTGGGCGTACTGGTATCGCTCATGCTTATCAAAAGGCTTGATGAGGAAACAGCGTCCACCCGAATCACTGTTCACTCCTGGAATCCAGTCAATAATTCTGCCGCCTTCAAGGAGGAATCCTGCATAGGATGCAAGAAAGATTGATTGGTTCTCAACGAGTGAGTCAACATCTTCTTGCTTGACTCTCCAGTGTCCAGTAACTCGAAGTGTGCCAGCGCATATCCGTTTCCACACCTCTGGTGAGACGTTTGCTTTCACATCTTCTAAAGGCTTCTTGCACCAGTCTCGACCCCACGTAGCATCGAAATAAGGAGAGGGAACCATTTCAGCATCCTCCAAACCTATCGATGCGATAAGAGCCTGTTCTCCTTGCTCAAGGTGTAGGGGACGATTTCTAGCTGAAGCTAAGAAACCTAGATCCCATCCTGCATACTTCTGATTCCTTTGGTTTGCCCCATCCGGATAAACAGAAATCAGATTGAGATCGATTAGCTTCGTCATCGTGTTCGAGCCGACCCCAAGAATCTCCTTGGCAGTTTCAAAGCCATACGTGGCTTCATCAAATGAATACATCATGATTTAGTTTCCTTTCGATCAGGTCACCGAGGTGACGTGTCTTTTTTGGACTGGATAACGCTTTCTGCGCCTCCGTACCTCAATGTAATCACACTCCGACCACTCACGTCAAGTACATCAGATAAATTCACCTAGTCTCAATTTTAGGAGCGTGATCATGAGCCTATTCAACTGGCTACGCGGCACCACTAGCCGAAAAAGTGATGATCACCTGATCGGCTCTAGTTACAGTTTCTTGTTCGGGCCGACATCTTCTGGCCGGCCGGTGACGGAGCGCTCGGCGATGCAAATGACCGCCGTGTATTCGTGCGTGCGGATCTTGGCTGAGGCGATAGCCGGGCTGCCCCTGCACGTATACCGTTACAAGGACGGTGGCGGCAAGGAAAAAGCAGTCGATCACGGCTTGTATCGGCTGTTGCATGATGAACCTAACCCCGAGATGACCAGCTTCGTGTTTAGAGAAACGCTTATGACGCACCTGTTGTTGTGGGGGAACGCGTTTGCTCAGGTAGTGCGTAACGGTCTAGGCGAAGTGATCGGGCTGTATCCGCTGCAACCGAATCGGATGAGCGTAGGAAGGGATCTGGACAGCAAGGCTTTGTATTACGAGTACCAAACCAGCTGGGACGAACCCGCAGGAGAGTACCAAACCATTCGGCTTACCCCTAGCGATGTGCTTCATGTTCCAGGTCTTGGTTTTGATGGGTTGGTTGGTTATTCCCCGATCGCGATGGCAAAAAACGCTATCGGGCTCGCGCAGGCTACCGAAGATTACGGTGCTTCATTTTTTGCTAATGGTGCGGCTCCTGGCGGTGTACTCGAGCATCCCGGCACGATCAAAGACCCTTCTCGGGTGCGTGAGTCTTGGCAGGCAACGTTTGGTGGCGCGAAGAACGGCAATAAGGTTGCGGTGCTTGAGGAGGGAATGAAATACACTCCGATCTCGGTAAGCCCGGAGCAGGCACAGTTTTTAGAAACACGGAAGTTTCAGGTGGGCGAAATCGCCCGAATATTTCGTATTCCGCCCCACATGATCGGTGACCTCGAAAAATCGAGTTTTAGCAATATTGAGCAGCAGAGTCTCGAGTTTGTGAAGTACACGCTTGATCCGTGGGTAATCCGCTGGGAACAAGCCATAAGTAGAACCCTGCTCACCCCGAGGGAAAAGAGCGAGCTGTTTGTGAAGTTCAACGTTGAAGGGCTGCTGCGCGGGGATTACCAGTCGCGTATGGAGGGATACGCGGTAGCTCGCCAAAACGGGTGGATGAGCGCTAACGATATCCGAGAGTTAGAAAACCTTGACCGGATAGAGGCGGCTGACGGCGGGGATCTGTACCTGGTGAACGGAAACATGCTCCCGCTTCCGATGGCTGGGGCTTATGCCGACTCCCAACAAGCCGAAGAAGGCGATCCGGGTGATGAAGTGCCTGAGGAAGAACCTAAAGAGAACCAACTATTGAGGAGGAGAATGTGAAGCGTTTTTGGAACTGGCTAACCCCACAGGAAACCAGCTCGAACAGTGATAGGGGTGAAAGGGTTTTGCGTATTAACGGGGTTATCGCTGAGGAATCATGGCTAGATGATGAGATAACCCCAGCGGTTTTTTCCTCCGAGTTAAACGCGGGGTCTGGGCCGGTCACTATCTGGCTGAATTCGCCTGGCGGTGACGTAGTGGCAGCTGCTCGTATCTATAACATGCTGCTGGATTATCCCGGTAAAGTCACGGTGAATATTGACGGGATCGCGGCATCGGCGGCATCTGTGGTTGCTATGGCGGCGTCCACGGTGGCAATGAGCCCGGTTTCGATGCTCATGATCCATAATCCCGCCACGCTCGCTATGGGTGATAAAACCGAGCTGTCGCGTGCCCTCGACATGCTCGAATCGGTCAAAGACTCGATTATCAACGCCTACCAGCTAAAAACTGGCCTGTCCCGAGCGAAACTGTCCAAGCTCATGGATATGGAGACATGGATGGACGCAACAGCTGCTATCGACTTGGGGTTCGCAAATGAAATCCTCACCAGTAAACAGGCCCCTGCTCCAGACAAAGACGACGAACCCAATAAGGCCAATCCTGACAAGGGTGATGATCCTGGTGATGGAGAGGATGAAGAATCGGTGAGCAAGAAAGTACCGGGGCGAGCGAAAAATGAGCGCGGCGTGGTGTTTTCCAGAAAGGTTTCAGAGCAACAACTTGTTGCCCAACTAGCTATGCACGGTAAAAGTGCTGCCCCTCCCGGGCCGCCGCCTCCTGTAAGTGAACATCCTTGTTTAAAGCCCGCTGCCTCTTGTGGTCGGCGGGTTGTTGATTTATACGCCCATTTAACCAACCAACCCCATTAACTAAGAGAGGAAATATTCCATTATGACTACTGTTACTGATTTGTATACCCGGCGCGCCCAAACCTGGAATAAGGCTAAGAAGTTTCTAGATGAGCGCCGCGATAGCGAGACTGGCTGTCTAAACGCCGAAGATGACGCGGCCTACGCCAAAATGGAGGCTGAAATTGAGGCACTTAGCGGCGAGATTGCTCGATGTGAGCGAGCCGAACACCTAGAAAACACTCTTGCCAAGGCAACCCGGGCACCCATCACAGCAACACCAGGTGCTGGATCAGACGAGAATGTGGGCAAGGCGAAGCCTGCCCGCGCTACCGCCTCCTACAAACACGCATTCTGGGATGCGATGCGGCTTAACACCTCCCCCATGGAAGTGCGAAACGCGCTAAGCGAGGGCGTGGATTCTGAGGGCGGATACCTAGTACCTGACGAGTTCGAACGCACCCTAGTGCAGTCTTTAGCCGACCAAAACATCATGCGCACCCTCGCCAAGGTTATTCAGACCACCAGCGGGGATCGTAAGATCCCTGTCGTGTCTACCCATGGCACCGCTACCTGGCTGGATGAAGGCAAACCATATAGCGAATCCGATGAAGCCTTCACCCAAATCTCCCTGTCGGCATACAAGTTGGGTACCTTCCTGAAAATCAGCGAAGAACTGCTCAACGATGCAGCGTTTAACGTTGAACAATACCTAGCGAGCGAGTTTGCTCGCCGTATTGGAGCTGCTGAAGAAGAAGCCTTCCTGGTTGGCGATGGTAAAGGTAAACCCACCGGCATCTTCAATCCCACCGGGGGCGCAGACTCTGGCGTGACCAGCGCCAAGCCTACCGACATTAGCGCTGATGAACTCATCGATTTGCACTATAGTTTGCGCTCCCCCTACCGGGCGCGCGCGGTGTGGCTGATGAACGATGCAACCGTCAAAACCGTACGAAAGCTCAAGGACGGTAACGGGCAGTACCTGTGGCAACCGGCGATAACTGCTGGGACTCCAGACATGATCCTTGGCCGACCCGTCTACACCAGTGTTTTTGCACCTGAGCTTAAAGCAGGGGCGCGCACAGTAGCGTTCGGTGACCTCGGTTTTTATTGGATTGCTGACCGGCAAGGCCGCTCCTTCAAACGCCTAAACGAGCTATTTGCAACCACCGGGCAGATCGGGTTCCTCGCCTCCCAACGCCTAGACGGCAAGCTCGTCTTGCCCGAAGCGATCAAGGTGCTTACCCAAAAGACCGCAGGGTAAACCATAAAAATAGTTAGGAGGTGGCAGCCATGAAAACAGACGAACTCATGGCCTTAGTCAAGCAGAATCTACTGGTCGACCATAGCGAGGATGATTCTTTGATTGCCTCGTTTGTTTTGGCTGCCATCTCCTATGCCACCGCTTACCAACATCTGCCCGAGGGCTACTACCAAACGGAGCCCATGTCGCAGGCAACCCGGCAAGGCATTATCATGCTCGCCACCCATTTCTACGAATCCAGAGATGGAGCAACCGCCGGGTTTTGGGCAGACAAAACCGATGCTGCCCGCGCCGTGTGGAACGCAGTCAACACCCTGCTTCGCCTGGATCGGGACTGGAAAATCTAAAGAAAGGCACGCCTTGTGGCAACGCTAGGCAAAATGAGCGAGCACATCGACCTAATACAACCTGTAGTGGTTAAGGACGCTGCCGGGTTCGCCACGACTCGTGACGAGGTTATAGCTTCGGTGCGCGCATATATGGAAGTGCGGCACGCTTCACCGGCTTGGGTCAACCGCGCCGCCTACACCAAAGCAGACCTGTTATTTAGGATCCGAGCAATACCCGGCATAAAAATAACCGAGGCGATGCAAATCAGCTCCGCACACGGCAGGTGTGTTATTGATGCGGTCGAATACCTCGGCCGCTATGTCGAAATTTTGGCTCACCGCACCGAAGCAGAAGGAACACCCTGATGGCTCGCGTACAAATCAAGCTTCCCAACGATTTCATTGACGCACTCGACTCAGCCAGCAACATCCTTGATAACTCCGCTGAGCAAGTGCTTAAAGCCGGGGCTAATATCGTGGAGCCGCGTATGCGCTCTAACCTTTCTGCAGCAATCGGTTCGAATACAAAACGACCCTCGCGCTCTACCGGTCAGCTCGCCAAAGCGCTAGGAACCGCGCCAGTAAAAGTCAATAGCCGCGGAGACTACAACGTCAAAGTTGGTTTCGCCGAGAACCGAGACGATGGTAGAGCTAACGCACTAATCGCTAACGTCCTCGAACATGGAAGAAGCAATCAACCAGCCCGCCCGTTTCTAGCTCCCACGCGTTCACAAACCAAGCGAGCCGCAATAGACGCAATGAAACAAACCCTAGCTACGCGAATCCAGCAGGTGAAACCATGAGCGGGCTTTTAGAAAACCTAAGCCACATAGCTAAACAACTCGGGCTCTCCTATGCAGTCAGCTGCTACACCGATTCCCCAGCCCCAGACACGTATCTAGTCTTCACCCCGTTAACAGATTCTTTCGACATCTTCGCCGACAACACCCCCGGTATTGAGGTCGAAGAAGTCCGCATCGCACTGTTCACGAAGACCAACTACCTGGGGCTGCGTAACCAGCTCACCCGAGCCCTAATTGATGCAGGGCTGACGGTGACCGCCCGCCGCTATATCGGATACGAGGCGGATACCGGTTTTCACCACTATTCCATCGATGTTTCGAGTTTTAGAGCCTGTCCTTAAGAGTTTGCAATGATGAGGAAAGTCAAAAATCCGATGAACAAGATCTCCAGGACTAACCCGGTGACGTTAATGACTTTTTCGCTCTTTTCAGGCCAGAATCTGGCTAGCAGAGCAAAAACTGCTAAGCCAGTAGCGGCTCCAGCAGTGTTCATTATGACATCGGTGATATCGCTGACCCCAATAGCGAAAACGTACTGAACGACCTCGAATGCCACGCTTGCTAAAAACGGTGGGAGCAATTGAATTAACCATGAGCGCCGTTTCAACAACATCCTCATGTACATGCCAAACGGGATGAAAATAAGGAAGTTGACCGCGATCTCATCAAAGAAGTTCGACCCGTAAAGATTCGCAGAATCTGTAAATGGGATCAGATTTAAGTAGCGCGCATGCCGCATGCTCAGTATGTCGTCAACGCTGGTGGCGAATTTGAACAGCACCATCCACAACAACAAGAGCAGATAAATCCCGAACACCGCATAGGTCAAGCATCGCTTTTTCTCTCTCATGTCCCAATTCTATCTTTCGATGACATCTAACGAAAATTACTACCCAAAAGGAGAAACATCATGGCAACTATTGGTTTAGACAAGCTCTACTACGCGAGCATTAGCGAAGATTCCACCAGTGGTGAGGAAACCTATGCCGTTCCTAAACCGCTCGCTAAAGCAATATCTGCAGAATTGTCTGTGGAGGTGGCTGAGGCGATTTTGTATGCCGATGACGGGGCATCCGAGATTGTCAAGGAATTCAAATCTGGAACGCTCACTCTTGGGGTTGATGATCTCGGGGCAGAGGCTGCAGCTGCCTTAACTGGTGCGAGACTGGACGCCAACGGGGTACTTATCAGCACTTCTGAGGATGGTGGCGCACCCGTGGCTATTGGTTTTAGAGCTGCACGCTCTAACGGGAAGTACCAGTATTTTTGGCTTTACCGCGTCAAATTTGCTCTGCCGGGAACCACGCTGGCGACCAAGGCTGATTCGATCACGTTCTCTACCCCGAGTATTGAGGGAACGATCCTGCGGCGTAACAAACCCGACGCTACCGGCAAGCATCCATGGAAAGCTGAAGTCACCGAAGGAGCGGTCGGCGTGAAAGCTGAGACGATCTCCAGCTGGTACACCCAGGTGTATGAGCCTGCCGCTACAACCAGAATTAAACCGACTAACAACTAGAACAGCAGGTAAGCCATGACAGCGAAAACCCAAACCAGCCCGACAGGTGGCCCCTCTTTAAAAAGCGCGACAATCACTATCGCAGGTCAAGAATACGAACTAGTTCTCACTACCCGCGCGACCCGCCTTATAGCTCAACGTTACGGAGGGCTAGAACATTTAGGTCAAGCCCTGGAAACTAGCGAAGATATGGATAAGTCACTCGGTGAGGTAATCTGGCTCATCGCCCTGCTCGCTAACCAGTCCGTACAAATACACAACCTCACCCATCCAGACGATAAGCGCCCAGAGCTAACCGCAGAAGCAGTAGAACTCCTAACTGTGCCTGCAGATTTAGCTGACTACCGAGAGGCTATCGCCCAGGCACTCCAACGCGGCACCCGGCGAGCAATCATGACCGAGACCCCAGCCCCAAAAGGGCAAACCAAGAAAAAGGACACCTAATAGATAGTGACGAGGCAATCTTTACCCGCCTGACCTATATCGGGCTCGCCCACCTGGGACTGACCCGCATGCAAATCGACCTGACCATATTCGGTGAACTATTGGACCTGGTGGACTGCTGGCGCATCGAAACCGGCAGAGCACAGCCGAAACGCATCTGGTTTATCGACGATATTATCCCCGCCGGGGTTTAGCAATCTCGGTGAGGCAATGGTGATACATCTACGAGACGAGCAAATTCCCTCCGTGCCGCATCTTCAATTTCATCCCACGAAAACAATTACTTGAGGTAAGTACAGCGAGAGGTATTCGCCTCTATAGCAAGAATGCGTTGTAGTACATCCTTGTCGTCTTTTAGGAGTCCCAGCGCCTCTAGAATCCATAGCCGAAGCTCGGGTCGCCAATTGAACGAGTCACTATCCCAGACCGTCTCGGCAGAAAAATCGGTGTGCTCCCGTTCTCTCGTATTTCCAGGGTCACCCTCAACCTCAACATTTGGTTTCGTCCGATATTCGTAGTACTCCTTCGACAAGAATACTGAAGCGGCGTGGGTGCGAACAGAGAACCACCAGCGGCTCCCCTTGGACTGGGGAAAACGCGTTTCGAAAGCATCAGCTAGTGGTGTGGGCGCGGTTAATTCAGCAAGTACCGCCCCGAAGTCCTCTGCGCTCATTCCCATGCTCGTGTCTTTCACAAATTAATCCATTCGTCTCCATTTTACCTCGGAGGGGGTGTCTGAGCATGGCTGATTCGTCTTTTGGTTTGAAGATTGGCCTTGAGGGTGAGCGGGAGTTTAAGCGCGCGATCACGGATATTAATCGTGAGATGCGGGTTTTGGGATCCGAGATGAAGTTGGTGGCTTCTCAGTTCGATAAGAACGATAAGTCTGCTTCAGCGTTGACTTCTCGTAACCAGGTGTTGGGCAAAGAGATTGAGGCGCAAAAAGCCAAGATCCAGACCCTTAAGAGCGCTCTTGATAACTCTGCTACCAGTTTTGGGGAAAATGATTCTCGGACGAAGAATTGGCAGATTCAGCTCAATAACGCCCAGGCGACTTTGAATGGTCTTGAGGGTGAGCTTAAAGAGAACAATTCTGCTCTTTCCAAGTTTGCTGATGAGGCTGACGGTGCGGGTGATGATGCGAAAACTGCAGCTAAGGACACTTCACATCTAGAAAATGCTGTAGATGATCTGGGCTCTCAGATGGATGGTACCAGTTCGAAGACCCGCATTTTTGGTGACGTGCTTAAAGCCAGCCTGGCAGCGGAAGCTGTTGTTGGTGGGGTTAAAGCTATCGGGCACGCCATCGCGGGTATCGCTAAAGGCTTCGGCTCAGCGATGAAGGATGGTTTGGACTATAACGCCCGGATGGAGCAATACACCACCTCGTTTACCACGATGCTGGGTGATCAAGCCAAGGCCCAAAAACTAGTCAACGACCTGAAGGTCGAGGCGGCTCGTACTCCGTTTGGGATGGAGGATCTAGCCAAGGCCACCCAAACGTTGATGGGGTTCGGCATGAGCGCTGAAGAATCCCAGGTACGCCTCAAACAGTTAGGTGATATCAGCCAGGGGGATGCTGGAAAGTTCGAATCCCTCACGTTGGCATTTGCTCAAATGAGCTCTACTGGCAAGCTTACTGGTCAGGATTTGAACCAAATGATTAACGCGGGCTTCAACCCTTTAGAGGAGATTTCCCGAAAGACCGGTAAAAGTATCGGCGAGCTCAAAGAAGAAATGGCTAAGGGCGCGATCAGTGCGGATATGGTTGCGGATGCGTTCGCTAGTGCCACAAGTGAGGGTGGCCGGTTTTATGGGGCGATGGATGCCCAATCCAAAACCTTCTCTGGCCAACTAGCTACGCTAAAAGACGGGGTCGATAACCTTAAAGGCCTACTTGCTGGAGGTTTGACCACAGTCTTGGCTGGCACGGTGATGCCGATGGTTAATGGTTGGGTCGATGAACTCACCGAAGCGTTCGAGACCGGGGGCGCACCGGCCTTTATCGACACCCTGGGGCAGATCTTGAAGGAAGCCCTGGAGTTTATTTCTAGCCAGCTCCCGCAAGTGGTAGATACCGGAATGAGTATCCTCACCGCTTTGTTGGAGGGCATTATCGCTGTTCTACCTTCCTTGGCAGAAACTGCCGTGACGTTGATTGTCGCATTGGTGGAAGCAATTATTGAGGCACTTCCGAGCCTGTTGGAGGCAGCGGTCCAGATTATCGCCACCTTGGTAGCTGGTATCGGCGAGGCTCTACCGGAGTTGATTGGTGCGATTATTTCTTTCTTAATCGGGGCGATCCCCCAGATTATCGAAGCTGGTATCCAGCTGTTAACGGCGCTGGTTGGTGCCTTGCCTGAAATTATTACCGCTATCGTCGCAGCCCTGCCACAGATCATTACAGCCGTCACCAACGGCGTGCTCGGTGCGATCCCGCAACTGATTCAAGCCGGTATTCAGTTGTTTGTGGCTTTGATCGGTGCCTTACCTCAGATCATTAACACGATTGTGGCTGCGTTGCCTCAGATCATTGGTGCGGTAATCTCTGCCTTGATTGGTGCGATCCCGCAGCTGATCCAAGCCGGCATCCAGCTACTAACAGCACTTATTGGTGCGCTACCGCAGATTATTGGCACGATTGTTTCCGCCATCCCGCAAATCATTGGCGGGATTGTTTCGGCCGTGCTTGGTGGTGTGGGCCAGATGGTTTCAGCTGGTGCCTCCTTGGTGTCTGGTTTGTGGCAGGGCATCCAGTCGTTGGCAGGCTGGTTGTGGGACAGGGTTTCTAGCTGGGTATCGAGTATTTGGGATGGGATCCTAGGATTCTTCGGTATCCACAGCCCCTCCAAACAAATGGCGTGGGTCGGTGACATGCTCGTAGCAGGCCTGGCCGGAGCAATCACCAGTGAGGGCCATAAGGCAGCCGATGCAGCAAAAGACATGGCTAAAGACACCATGGGTTCCATGGACGAACTCGCGGCGGGCATTGATGTGCCAATCAACATCAACGATACGGACTTGCATCTACCGAATGTAGATCTGGCACCAGCAGCCATTCGACACCCCGATGTCAACCCATCACCAAATGAGGCTTCGCCTGTGGATGTGGAGGGCATCGTCGATACCACTGCGAGGCGGATCCTCGGTGCCTTGGATGTTCAGGTGGTGCTCAATGATGGGACACTCGTCGGCAAGCTGGCTCCGCGCATCGATGCTCAGCTCTCGCGGCTATCAAGACGCAACAACCTAATCATGGCGGGAGCGTGAGACGATGTATGGGTTTACTCTCGACCATAAGATCTCCTCGAAACAGTTGGGCTTGCGGTTCACCGCACCCGTAGAGATCCCAGCCGCCACACGGCGGGTAGACGATATCGAGGTGGCAGGTCGCGCCGGTTCTTTAACCCGGTTTGCTGGCTGGGACGATACGGAAATCAGTCTGCCGCTAGCAGTCCAGGGTGGCGTGGAGGCTTACCGGGCGGTGGCGTTTGCTCTGGCTAATGCTTCGACGGTTGGGTTTAGTGGCGAGCCTGGCTTGTTCAGGTATTTGAAGCACGTCGAGGTGTCGCCACTGGTTCGTGAGATGGGTTCTTGGGGCATGTTCCAGGCAGAGCTGACATGTGCCCCGTTTACCTATTTGGATGCCGGCCTGAAACCGGACACAATCAATGCTTCCGGAACCCTGCTGAATCCCGGATTGTTGCCTGCTGATCCGGTCATCACTGTGTTTGGTACCGGACAGTTGGAGTTGACGATCAACAGCACCAAGCATGTGGTGGCATCCCCAGCTGGACAGGTGACCCTCGATTCTGCCCGGTTGGTGGGGCACGTGGCTGGTAAAGCCCAAAGCGACGCCCTAACCGGTGCCTTCCCACAACTGCAACCTGGTACTAACCAAATCGAGTTCGGTGCTGGGGTCTCGAAGATTGTGGTACAGCCCAACTGGCGCACCCTATAGCAGAAAGGCCTATTGATGATTAGCGTCCACAACCGCGCCGCCCAGACTTTTACCGCCACTGGTTTGGCTGTTCTTGACCGCGAGATCATTGACCCGGTCGTGAGCGAGGAACTAGGTAGCCACTTCATGTTGTCGTTTAGTTACCCAGCTGATGGTTCAGCAGCCAAGCACCTACGTCTTGAGAACATCGTCGCAACACCCGTACCTGGCGTGGAAGATCGTCAGGGTTTCCGTATTGCTGAGGTGGTCACCACGCTCGGTGGAATGCTTGAGGTGACAGCTCATCACGTGTTTTATGACCTTTCTGCGAACCTTGTCTCCGACACCTATGTGGTCAACAAAACCGCCGCTGATGCACTAAAGCAGCTTCTTGATGCTGCTAATAGCAAGCACGGGTTTACAGCATCTAGCTCCGACACCAGCACTCGTGCTTCGGCTCGTATCGTGCGTCAGTCTCTAGCCGCTGCAATCCTAGACTCCAAGGCAGACAATAGCTTTGTCTCGCGGTGGGGCGGCGAACTGGCCTTCGATAACTGGCACATCCACCATGCACCCCGCAGAGGCCGAGACGCTGGCGTGGTGATCAGGGATCGTAAAAACCTAACCGGCTACGAAGCGACGCTGGATTACACAACTGTGGTGACCCGGATTCTGCCGGTCGGCTATGACGGGTTGTTACTGCCGGAACTGTATGTCGACAGCCCCCGAATCAATGATTATGTGGCTCCGCGTATCAAGGTCATCCGCTATGGGCAGGTCAAAGCCATTAAAGATGCGGACAAACCGCGTGATGATGAGCTGCCACTTGCGCAGGCTCACGCGAGATTGCGTGAACTAGCTAAAGCAGAGTTCTCTAGTTGTTATGTCGATCAGCCGGCGTCCTCATACAAGGTGTCATTCGTCGATCTGGCTAGCACTCGCGAATATGAGGGTTTTCGTGACCTAGAAACCGTGGCTCTCGGCGATACTGTGACGGTTCGCCACAGCGACCTCAATGTCGCACTGACCGCTAGGGTCGTTGCCTACGATTACAATCCGCTGGCTGGCGAATACATCAGCATTGAGCTGGGCAGCGTGGCGGGTAAGTTCACCGACATCACCCACGCTATTAATACCGCTCGCACTGAGGCTGCTGAGGCTAGCCAGGTGGCAGGTGTGGCGCTCGCGTCAGCTGATGGGAAGAACACCAACCACTATGGCACCACCCAACCGGTATCAGCCAGGCTGGGGGATGTGTGGTTTAAAGACAACGGTGAGCAAGTAGGAATCTGGATATATAAGCTCACCGATACTGGTCAGCCCGGATGGGTCAGTCTTGCCACCGATTTGAACGCGGCTCAACTGGCGGCGAACCTGCAAGCAGCTAAAACCCAGATCGCGCAAGCAAACGCTAGCGTTGAGCAAGTCCAAGCAAGCCTTAAACAAACCCAAGGCGAGCTAGTAAAAACCAGTAGCGATACAGCGACTGCAAAAGCTCAAGCCGAAAAAGCTCTCCAGGATGCTACCAATACTCAAAATGCTCTAGAAGCATTCAAAGTGCAGGTAGCAGATGAAACCAAAAACATTAACTCCTCCTTGACGATGGTTTCAGACAACGTGAACCTGAGAGTTAAAAGAGCCGAGATTATTACCCAAATCAATCTATCGAATGAAACCGTGCTGATTGATGCAGCAAAAGTACACATCAGTGGGCAAACCTCAATCGATGACGGCGTAATCGGTACCGCAATGATTGCCGATGCGGCTATCACTAACGCTAAAATCGGTGAGCTGTCCGCAGATAAAATAACCACCGGCACCCTAGCGTCCGCGCGGATTGCCGCCGGGAGCATCACTAGCGATAAACTCACGATCGCTAACGGATACATCCAAACAGCAATGATCCGCGACGCGGCTATAACCTCCGCGAAGATCGCTTACATAGATGCCAGCAAGATCACCACTGGTCTGCTTGACGCCAACCGGATCGCTGCGGCATCCATTACGGCAGATAAGCTTTCCGCTAACGCTATCCAGGTTGGTCTTGCCGGATGGACAAGCAATATTCGCATCAACCCCACTCAAATCTCCTGGTATAACGGTTCACAGTTGGAAGGGAAAATTACTAGTACCGGGATGCAGTTTTGGTACGGGGATAGATATATCGGGGAAATGGCTCGGCGTAGCCGTAAAGATAAACCTGACGTGCAAGGAATAGCTAACCAGTTAGCCTACAAAGGCGATTATGTTGCCTGGACGTATCAAACCTCTGCTGGTGGTAATTTCTATACCTGCCTGACTTTAGATCCTAAAGGCCGTTTCTATGACAGCGCGGGAATTCACTTAGGCAGTGACCTTAGAACCAACGGCCACAAGTTTTACACCAGTGCGAACAGGTATGTAACTTTGCAAGACTGTACTCTTTCAGGCAGGGGCACCCATCCAGGCTGGGTCGGGCCAAGCAGCCTTGCCAAAGTAGTATTCCACACCTATGACGTCATGGTTGTAACCAACGGTTCGTTTTACAACATGACCCGACTCTTTGACCGAGTAAAAGACCTGATGAGTAGAGTCAACGGGTTGATCGGACTTCTTAACCAGGGCTGGATCACTTCTATTTCGGGGTCTGGATCCAACATTTCCTGGAGATATTTTTCCAACACGGGCTATAGCCAAATGTCTACCAACCTCGCTTAAAGGAGAGCATCTAATATGAGAATTCTTCTTCCTAATAACCAACTTGCCCCAATAGCAGACCTACTATCTGAAATGAGTTTGAAACCTGCCGCCTCTAGGGCGCGGACAAAACTTCTTCATTTGGTACGTGAAGCCAATATCCGTTTCGCAGCCGACGAGTACGACCTGGTATGCCAATACGCTCTTCTCGATAGCGCAGGTAAGCCCGTCATTGACCCAGGCGGTACTTTCAGCCTCGCTGACCCGGTAAAAGCACAAGAATTCTTCACGGCAAGAAGCGAGCTTTTCGAATCTGTCGCCGAGGTGTCAGGACCTACCTACACAGGTCATCTAACTGACCTGAAAACCTTGCTAGATAATTTTGACAATGAATTATCTGGGGCTGCAGCAGAAGCATTCGATGTGCTTGTTGATGCTACTACCATGGCGCTCACCAAGGAAGTATCTGATAGCTAATGGATGAACAACCTATAGTTCCAATTCCATCTGACCCAAAACCAACCCCGCCTGCCCAACCTGATGACGAGACAGGCGTGATGGTTCAGCCACGTGAAACACACCTTGATTTGAGCGAACCAATCCTGGAAGTCCTCACCAACCCCAACCTGCCAGATCTAAAACCTTAAAGGTTGCACAATCTTTTACTTACGCCTGCCAGTTTTGGTGGGCGTTTTTCATATTCATGCCCTACACGCAGTCGTGTCCGGCATTCTTTCGCTTACTTTGAAAGGAACCATTCAATGAATATCAAAGCTATCTGGACTGGTATCCAAGGCGCCATCACCGCTATAGGTGCTTGGCTAGGAGCCTTTCTCGGTGGAGCCGATTCCCTGCTCTACGCGATCGTAGCCTTCACCATCATCGACTACGCCACCGGAATACTAGCCGCAATCAACGCCCACAAACTATCCAGCTCGGTAGGGTTTCGCGGTATCGCCCGCAAAATCCTAATCTTCGCCCTCATCGGACTAGCCCACTTATTGGACGTGCATGTTCTTGGCACCCCCGGAGTGCTACGCACCGCCACCATCTTCTTCTACCTATCCAACGAGGGCATCTCCATCCTCGAAAACGCAGGGCTACTGGGCCTGCCGATCCCGGGCGGACTACAACAAGCATTAGACACAATCAAGCAAACCGGTCAAAACCAGCCCGCTTTAAAAACCGGTTCAGCACCACCTGCTAAGGCGAGCAGTCCAGATAAATACTCCCCGCCAACCCCTCAGGCAGGCCAGACCAGCCCGGGCAAATATCTGCCCCAACACGCCCGGCCCGACGAAATAGAAAAACCATGAAAACATGCATGAAAACATTCCTTAAATTCTTGGCGCTCCTAGCAGTCTTAACGCTACTTACCGCCGGGATCTGGCTCGTTTTCGCCATATTCCTTTCATGGATACTGACCCCGATTATCTACCTGATCGCACTTTTTATCCTGGCCATCGGCTAAACCAACCAACAAAGAAACGGAGAACCCAAAATGAAGAACTGGAACACTCTAGAAGCTGACCTGAACCTTTTGATGAACAAACACTTCACCAAAGGCAGACAAGGCCGATCCATCAACAAAATAATCCTGCACCACAACGATGGGAACCTTTCCATACAAGGATGCTGGAACGTATGGCAAACCCGACCCGCCTCCGCGCACTACCAAGTAGAAACCAGTGGCCGCATCGGCCAACTCGTCTGGGATCGGGACACTGCCTGGCACGCGGGAAATTGGGTAGCCAACACCACATCGATTGGAATCGAACACGCAGACGCATCCACCCACCCCTACCGTATCTCCGATGCCTGCCTAGAAAACGGGGCGCACCTGGTCGCCGCCCTGTGTCACTACTACAAGCTCGGCCGACCCTGTTGGGGTAAAAACGTATTCGGACACCGCGACTTTTCCGCAACCGAATGCCCTGCCTCCATAGCCGGATCCCAACACGCAACCTACATGGCCAGAGCCGGCTACTGGTACGACCAAATGAGCTCCGGCAAAGCGTCAGCTACGCCAGCACCTGCCTCGAAGCCTGCGCCTACTGGCTGTAAGAGCATCGACACTCTCGCACGTGAAGTCATCAATGGTTCGTGGGGTAACGGCAACGAGCGCTACCAGCGGCTCACCGCGGCCGGGTTCAACTACGACGCCGTGCAAGCCCGCGTCAACGAAATCCTCGGGCTCAAATCCAAACCCGCAGGCAAGTCCATCGAGACCCTCGCTCGTGAGGTGATTCGTGGGGATTGGGGTAACGGGAAAGAACGCTACAACCGCCTCACCAATGCTGGCTACAACTACCAACAGGTACAAAACCGCGTCAACCAAATCCTCAGCTAACCAGCCGAAGGCAACAACTGAATAACCACGCTGAATAAGAGCCGCTCTGGCGAGACTTCACCGTCTTGCTGGGGCGGCTCTTTTTCGTTTCTACCCGTCCGGTTCGCTCCTTCTTCACGGGCGTATGGCGCCATCACAAAAATGGACCGTCCGGATTGGGCATCTGGGGTGGCTTAAAGCGACAGCAGGTTAATCGAGTTAGGAGCACGCTATGGGTTTTGATACCAGAGAACAGCACGCAATCCAGCAGGTGCACGCTGACCACGTACCATATCGGCGCATTAGCCAGATCCTGGGTTTGCCACCAACATCGGTTCTTCGTTTTGTTAATGCCCTGCCAGCAAGCACCAGGTCTGTTCTTGATGATGTGCTCGGTTGGTGCCCGTGGTGTGGGAGTCGTCTATATCGACGTACCGACGGTAAGCTGCAGCGTTTTTGCAGTGAGGAGCATCGGCGTGCCTGGTGGAAAGCACACCCTGAGGCGAAAAGGCGCACTGCTATCTATACTTTCACCTGCGCTGGCTGCGCAACCACATTCACTGCCTACGGCAACAAGAAACGCAAGTATTGCTCCCATGCCTGCTACGTGACCCACAGAGGCACGGCATGAAAGCGGTTCAGATGAAACATGAGGCAGTCTGCAGGGTCACGCTCGCACTTGCCGAAAAACTCCGCGTAGCTGGCGCCATCTCTCAGGGTGATTATCAGCGGATACGAGATACTCTCATTGGTTCGTATCATCCTGCGATTATGGCGCTGTTATTGCCGCAGCGACTGGATAAATCTGGGCTTCAGAGTGATGTATAGAAGCAAAGGTTCACACCGAACGTGATACAAGGAGACGCGCATGAAAATCCGCAAACTACCACCCAAACCAGCAGCGTTGAAGCTCAGGCGGGTGGCGGCGTATGTGCGGGTCTCACGCGAATCCGAGCGCCTCACTCACTCGTTCTCTGCTCAGGTCTCCTACTACAACAAGCTGATCAGCTCAACGCCAGGCTGGGAATACGCCGGGGTCTACAGCGACTACGCAACGACAGGTACGTCTATCTCGGGGCGCGGCGAGTTCAACCAGATGATCGAGCAAGCACTCGCAGGGAGCATCGACATTATTCTCACCAAATCGATTAGCAGGTTTGCCCGCAACACCGTCGACCTACTAAGCACTGTGCGAGCCCTGAAAGCCGCTGGGGTGAGCGTGCGTTTTGAACGTGAAAACATCGACACCGCCAACGCTGAGGGCGAAGTCCTCCTCACTTTGCTAGCCTCGTTCGCGCAAGCCGAATCCGAATCCATCTCGACTAATGCGAAATGGGGCATCCGCAAAAAATACAAGGACGGTCTGTTGCATTCGCGCCAACCCTACGGATACCACTACCACCACGGCCAGCTCAACATCGTTGAAGAAGAAGCCGTGATTGTGCGGCGTGTGTTCAGCGAGTTTCTTGATGGGATCAGCCCGGAGAAAACCTGCAAACAAATGAACCAAGAGGGTTTGCGTTCACGTGGTGGCGGAAAGTTTCGCGCCTCGGTGACCCGCGATTGGCTGGAGAACCCCACCTATATCGGTATCGCAATCTTGCAACAGTACTTCAGTGCTCATGCCGGAGATAACACACCGACTCTGAATCGTGGCGAGCTCACGAAATATATTGTGGAAGACTCCCACCCAGCCATCATCACGCGAGAAGTGTTTGATGCTGTTCAAGCAGAGCTAGCCAGGCGGCGTGCCACGGGCGGACGCGGCTTGACCCCAACCGGTGGCAGTAGCGCTCTTACGCACCGTATCACCTGCACTATCTGTGGCAGGAACTATCATCGGCGTACCCGCCGCTTGGCACACTCGACTTATAAATATTGGTGGTGCGAAACCGCCACGAAAGGCAAGGGCAACCCCTGTCATGCTCATCAACTACGAGAAGAAAACCTGCACACCATCATCAAGCGCTTGCTTGGGATTCATGGTTGGGACGACCAGCAGGTAGTTGATCGGATCGAGCGGATTGAGGCCAACCCGGACTGGCTCCTCACTATCCAGTTCACCGATGGTCGCACAACCACGGTCGATTACCGCACAGGCACAGAGGTGAATGCCTGATGCCGAAAGTCACTACAATTCCGGCTACGAAAAAGATACACACCTCACCCACGGCTTTGCCCTCGCTTCGCAGGGTTGCTGGCTATGCTCGCGTCTCCACCGATGACGCTGAGCAGGCGAACTCCTATGAGGCGCAAGTGGATTATTACGAGCACTACATCAACAACCACGACGGCTGGCAGTTCGTTGCTATTTACACTGACGAGGGAATCTCCGGCACCTCCACGAAGCACCGTGACGGATTCAACCGCATGATTACTGATGCTCTCTCGGGAAAAATCGACCTCATCGTCACAAAAAGCGTCTCGCGCTTTGCTCGCAACACCGTCGATTCATTGACGACGGTGCGGAAGTTGAAAGACAAAGGGGTGGAGGTGTTTTTCGAGAAAGAAAACATCTGGACACTCGATTCCAAAGGCGAACTCCTCATCACCATCATGTCCAGCCTCGCCCAAGAAGAATCCCGCTCCATTAGCGAAAACGTCACCTGGGGTCAGCGCAAACGCTTCGCCGACGGGAAAGTAAATATGCCATTCAAGAACTTCCTCGGCTACGACCGTGGCTCAGATGGTAGCCCGGTTATTAACCCCGAACAGGCCGAAACCGTGCGCCGGATCTACCGCCACTATCTCGAAGGTATGAGCATCCCCCAAATCGCAGCCTCCCTCGATGCAGACGGGATTCTCACTCCTCGGCGTAAACACAAATGGAGCCACACCACTATCCAGTCCATTCTCACCAACGAGAAATATAAAGGTGATGCTCTGCTGCAAAAATCCTTTACTGTGGATTTCTTGACCAAAGAGGTCAAACCCAATCACGGCGAAGTGCCCAAGTATTACGTGACGGGATCTCACCCAGCCATCATTGACCCTGAAACGTGGGAACTCACCCAAGCGGAATTCGCTGTTCGCGGCACAGGCAGGCGTGAACGCGCCTTCACAGGCAAGGTTTACTGTGCTCACTGCGGCGCAGCCTATGGCAGTAAAACGTGGCACTCCACTAGCAAGTATCGCGCCGTCATCTGGCAATGCAACCACAAATTCTCTACACCTCACCCAGGTAAAATGCCGATCCTGCGTGATGAACAGCTCCAAGCCATGTTCCAGAGCGCGCTCGCCCAGATCATCGAGCAACGCGGCCTCATCGATTGGAAACTCTTGCAAACCGTACTCACCGACACCAGCGAGCTAGAAACCCAAGCTGCTGAGCAAGCTGCTGAAATCGAGATCGCCACGAAACTGATTGAGCAAGCTATCAACGCGAATGCACATAAATCCCAAAACCAAGATGACTACCATCAACGCTTCAAGAAACTGGAACAACGCCAGCGTGAAGCCATCGACGCCTACGAAGCAACCATGGCGGAGATTGAGCGTCGCACAGGCATCAAAGCCACACTCAACCACTACCGGCGCACCCTCACCACACTAGACAGTGTAGGCGACTTTAACCCCGCTACCTTCCACGCTCTGTGCCAACGCATCGAGATAGCACCAAGTGGCAAAGCGACCGTGATCTGGAAAGACGGAACCAGCACACCAGAGCAATAGCGGCAAAGCTCAACATCTAAAAGCCAGCACCGATCATTTCGGGTTAAGGG
Source organism: Varibaculum timonense (assembly GCF_027694345.1). Taxonomy (NCBI): domain Bacteria; kingdom Bacillati; phylum Actinomycetota; class Actinomycetes; order Actinomycetales; family Actinomycetaceae; genus Varibaculum; species Varibaculum timonense. The sequence goes on along the minus strand of NZ_JAQEVU010000011.1, from coordinate 43 downwards.
TCAAAAAGTGTGTCCGGAATCGCGGATTTTCACGGATTGACCT
>NZ_JAQEVU010000010.1:37632-57960 GCF_027694345.1 Varibaculum timonense | reverse complement strand
AAAAGGACTGTTATATGGCCTTTTTACTTTTACACAATTATACGGACTTTATCAAAATCTAGTTCCTGATTTAATTCCTATATTCCTAGAAAATAGTTCATTAAGGGTGGGGGCGCTCTGAAAGACAGAGCGCCCCCACCCTTAATTAACTTCCCAAAAACAGCCGCACTTTTACTATTTAGGATTCAAAAAGTTTTTGCCCTATATAGTCTTCATTCTCGCCCATTCCTGGAGGTATCACCCACATACTGGTGGAAATATGCTGCAAATATTCGGTCATGGCATCCCCGGACATTTTGCGCAAAATCGGAATGAAATTGGTTTGTGGATTGCGCACATAGGCAATAAACATCAAACCGCCCTCAAGACGACCTAAACTGTCGGTGCCCTCCATATAGTTGTAGCCCCGACGTAGCATCCTCCGTCCCCCATTATTGTCCGGATGGACCACTGCCACATGGGAATCTTCCGCAATCATTAGCTTCCCATCTTGGTCTTTCTTCTTGAAGTCAGGAGGGGTAAACTCATGTCCACCTGATTGCGGAGCGCCATGTAACTTGTCTCGCCCAATCGTGTCTTCTTGCTCCTGCAAAACTAATTCATCCCAAACTTCCATCATCTGTTTGATTTTGCGAGTACAAAGATATGATCCCCCCGCAAAATACTTTCCGCCGGAATCTTCAGGCTGAATCCACAAATGCTCATTTAGCTCGGCTTCTGCTTCCTCACCTTTAACGTTAGAGGTTCCATCCTTGAAACCAAACAGGTTACGGGGAGTTTTTTGTCCCGTCGAGGTAGAGGAGGTGCGCCCATAACCTAGTTGCGTCCAGCGAACACTGGCAGTTCCAAACGCCAAGCGGCTCAGGTTATGGATGGCGTGCATAGAAATCATGGGGTCTTCGGAGCAGGCCTGCACCACAATATCTCCATAGCACTGATCCGGGTCGAGTTTTTCTGCCGCCATCCGGGGAATCCCACCCTTTAATGGTTTTGGCATTCTCTGTGCTATCCCAAACCTATCTTTACCGTCCTTAGTAAAGAAAGATTCGCCAAAACCGATAGTGATGGTCAGCGCACCCGGACCTAAATCGTAGGCTTCCCCAGTATCATCGGGAGGAGCCAATTTAGACTGTTTCGGATCATTAACCGGATTACCGTTCATCATTTTTTCGCTTGCCAGCGACCAGTCTTTCAGCAGTTGAATAACCAAATCGCGATTATCAGTAATCAAATCGTAAGCGGCCATCATCATCTGCTGCTGTTGCGGCGTAGTAATCCCTGATTGATGCTTTCCCCTAAATGGGTAAGAAATCTTCATAACATCTGAAGCTTCTTGACCGGCAGTTTTACCTGCTGATTTTCCGAAAGCATATCCTGCGCCTGTCCCCAGCCCTAACCCGGCCAAGGTAGCGATACCTCCTCCTAGGAGGGCGTGTCGGCGCGAAATCTTCACGCCTTTATCATCGGCTACTGGATTTTCCCCCGAGGGGGCAGCATCTGGTGCTGCCCCCTCGGAACGCTCATTATCAGAGTGTTTATTCACTGAGTCTCACCCTATTTCAGGATTGATTCGGTTAGTTTAGCTAAGGGAGCACGTAGCGCATTAACCTTATCTGACAGTTCTTTTTGCGCTTTAGTGTATTTTTCAGGGGTCTTATCTAAACCGATAGCGGCAGTTGCAATCTCGGTGTAGGCCGGGAACTCCCACTGCCCATCACCTTTGGCTTTATTGTAGCTGGCGATAGTAGCTTCTAGGTCTTTCATTTTGGCATCAATCTTCTTTGCCAGCTCTGGGTCTTTCTTTACCGCCAGCGCTTGCACATTGCCGTAAGCGACCCGCGCGCCCTCTAGGTTAGCCTGGAAGTCATAGAGATCGGTGTGGGAGAAGATTTCTTCTTCCCCGGTAATCTTGCTGGTAGCAACTTCTTCGAGCAGACCGATAGCACCATTAGAAATATCGTCCAGTTTTAGTTTGAAATCGTCAGCATAAACCGCTTTATGTAGTGCTTTAGTGTCGGCGACTAACAAATCTGCATATTTCGTCCGCTGCTCTGAGGAGAGTTTCCCATCAGCCCACAGGTCTTTTTCGATTCGATGCCAACCAGTCCATTCCCGTCCTTTAGCATCATCAGCTTCTTGATAATCGGCTTCACGTTCGTCTAGTTTCGGATCCAAATCGCCGAATGATTCTGCGGTAGGTTCAATGCGTTCATAGTGCATCCGCGCTAGCGGGTACAGCTTCTTCGCTTTTTCTAAATCTCCGCCTTTATAGGCAGTAACGAATTCTTCGGTGGCATCTACGAGCTGTCCTGCCTGGTCTTTAACATAAGCAGTGTATTTAGTTACTGCCTCATCGCGCAGTTTTTGTTCATCTGCGTTTACCTTTACGGCTTCACCTTTAGTTACTTTGAACTCTTTGAGTCCCACTAGCGCGCCCACCATGTTTTTCTTACAGGCGGTATAGTAGGTTCCTTCTTCTAGTTGTAAGGTAAAGTCCCTTTTATCACCGGCAGCTAGGTTTTCTATTTCCCCCATGATCTGGAGTTTGTCTTTAGCCAGAATTTCAAATTCGTTACGGGCTGGCCCTTCATTGTTCAGCGTAAATTTGATAGTTCCGGAAGGGGCAGTATTTACCGCTACCTCGCATTTGTCATCAGCAATTTTTACTTCGATAGGTTTGCCACTTCCGGCAGCGCCCTCACCGGCGGCACTGTCGTTATTTTTTACGCAGCCGGTTACTGTAACGGCGAGTGCCACGCCAAGCATAGCAACGCCCATCTTGCGAATACCCATTTATTTTGTCTCCTTATTTGCATTTTTAGGGTTGAGGACGAGCTAACGTCCTCGGAAAAAGGTCAGCCTATCCGGCTAACGCTTTGGTCTTTATTTGTTCTTCACATTCTGCTGTTTCTGTAACCGCACTTTCCCCGGTCTCGGGTTGTTTCCCAGGCTCTCCTGGATTATCTGCCGCGTTGTTAGAGCCGTTAGGGGTAGCTGCTTGTAGACCCTGCTTTTTCTGGTTGTACACATAGAACAGGGCGCATACGACCAGCAGGTAAATCAGCCAGCTGAAGAACTGCAGGGCGGTGGGGCTGGGCGAGAATTGGAAGATGGCTACTAACAGGTCATATAGTCCGCCGTTATAAACCAGCGAGGGTATATATCCGGTGATGTCGAACAGGGGCGCGGTCATAGGAATCAGTCCAGATTCTTGTAAGTCGTGGAATCCGTAGGAGCACACCCCAGCAGCCACCACAATCAGCAGATAACCGGTAACTTGGAAAAACATCCGGAGGTTTACTTTTGCGATTCCTTTATAGATTAGGTAGCCCAGGATTACTGCGATTATTAGACCTATGACTACCCCGATTACCAGTCCGGTGGCGTTCTCGTTGTCACTGGCATTTTTAAGCATTGGCCAGATGAAGATGGCAGTTTCTAGACCTTCGCGCCCCACGGTAATCAAAGCAATCACAAACATGGACCATCCTGCTTTTTCCCCTTTTGAGAGGGCGTGTTCCGCTTGGGCATTGATTTGGGCGCTGAGGGCAACTGAATGTTCTGCCATCCAGAAAACCATCCAGGTGATTAGGGCAACTGCGAATAGGGATAGGAATCCTCCGAGTGCTTCTTGCGCCTGCGTGGTCAGGGTGTAAGTTCCCCACACCAGGTAAGCACCCACGCTCATTGGCACGGTTGCTCCTACCAATATCCCCAGCCACAGTTTGGGGAGAACATCTTCACGTCTAACTTTCTTTACGTAGGCATAAAGAATGGAGACGATTAAAACCGCCTCCAGACCTTCACGTAACGCAATCAGCAAAGCGCCGAGCATTTTTCTCCCGTCAGAAAATTCACCAAAAGAGCTCGCCTTTTAGGTAAGGCACACCTAAATATATTCTAGGTATTATTTTGTGTCAAGTAGCTTGGCAAAGAGAAATATCGGAAGCTCAAAATCTGCAACTAAAATCAGCTTCAGGGTTCTAACTGTAATCGCGATAGACGGCGCTGCATCAAGACAAAAACCACCAAAGCGCCCGCCAGATACAGCGGCAGTAAACCGACTGACAAATTAGATGCTATCAGCCCAAATAGCGGCGGCATAGCAAGTACCGCCACATAGGAGCTTGCCATTTGCACCCCGATAACTGCCCGCGAGTGTTCTTTACCGAAAATCAGCGGGGTTACGTGAATCATTGCCGGGTAAATCGGTGAGCACCCCAGCCCGATAAGTATCATTGCCAACACTGCCAGCCCTGCGGAACCAGGAATCAGTAAAATTACCAACCCCACAGCTGCCAAGACTATCCCTAAGCGAATCATTTGCTGGTCATTAAAGCGAATCGCCAAAAATCCGCTGACTGCCCGCCCCAGGGTTACCCCCAGGAATAGCATTCCGGCGAATGCGGCGGCCGAAGCAGCATCCATCCCCTTGAACATTTTCAAGTAGGTTGCTGCCCACAGCCCAGTGGTTTGTTCCAGTATCGAGTAGCAAAAGAAGCAGGTCATCATTTCTTTTACTCCCCTAATCTTTATTACCTGCGATAGTTTTAGCGGACGAGGACGCGCTTGAGGATTAGAAGCTCCCGAAGTGTCCCCTAGGTTAGCGGTAGCTGGGTTACCGGATCTATCTGCTTGACTGCTGTTTTCGCCGCTTTTGTTGGGTGAAACCGCCTCTGCCAGGGATTCATATCGCTTCCACAATGGCAGACTTAGGAATAAAACAGCGGTGATTAGTAGCTGTAGCCAGGCAATATACCAATACCCGGTTTTCCAACTGCCACCTGCCGCCAGCGAGATTCCCATAATGTACGGTCCAAGGGTAGCTCCGATTCCCCAGCAGCAATGCAACCAGTTCATATGAGCGCTCTTGAAATGTAAAGCCACATAGTTGTTAAGCGCCACATCTATACTGCCTGCTCCCAGCCCGTAGGGAACCGCACAAATGCAAAGCACCCAAAAACTAGGGGAATAAGAGAACCCAAGGATAGCCCCAGCCGTAAGCGCCACCGAGACCACCGAGACTTTCCCAGTTCCGAGCCGGGCAATAATTTGGTCAGAGAGCAAAGAGGAAACGATAGTTCCCACCGAAATAATCATGGAAATAATCCCGGCATAGGAAACTGGCACCGACAGGTCAGAATAGATGGCTGGCCAGGCAGAGCCTAGCAGGGCATCTGGCAGTCCCAAACTGATGAATGCTAGGTAAATCAGCGGCAATAGTAAGTTAATCAAGTTCTCCTCCCCTTTAAAGCTACCAGGGTTTATTATCTTTACTACTGCGTCCTTTTCCGTACCTAAAGCCCCCCCAAATACGACCCCTCACTACCTCGCTTAATCTACCTCTACCCAGACTTCTCCTAGCTTCCTGCCCCCACGTCCTCTCCGCGCTTTTTCTTAAATCCACAAACCCCCTCACAACCCCCATACTCCCCTAGATTTTCAAGACAATTAGACTAAAAGCGTCACTAAATGAAAGACTGTCTCCATGCCTAGAATCATTGGGGAAACATTAGAAGATCATCGGAAGAAAACCCGACAGCAACTTTTTGACGCGCTTTCCCACCTCCTCCAAACCAGTACCTTTGAATCACTCACCATGGCAAAAATCGCCGAAGAAGCCGGGGTAGGACGCACTGCTGTCTATAACCATTTCCAAGACAAAGAGGCACTACTGCTCGCATTTATTACCTATGAAACTGGGCAATACTCTCTCCATCTAAACCACGTTTTAGAGGGGGTTACCTCCCCTATCAAAATGCTAAGAATCTATATTCGCGAACAGCTCAGCCTCGGAGCCTCCTACCATCTAGCACCCGGATTAGATTTACGGAGACAAGTATCAACTGAAACCAATTCGGAACTTCGCACTCACGCCCGCATAGTAGAAAACATTTTGCGACAAATTCTGCGCAAAGCAATCCACGAAGGCACAATTCCTCCCCAAAATCTCCCGATTGCAGTTTCGATGGTAAACACGTCTTTAGCGGGGAGGATGCTCCCTAAAGATTCAATGCGTCGTGAATACTTTATCCACTGCGTACAAGCCTATGTGCTTCGTTCCCTGGGAGTAGACCACCGCCTAGCTCCCCTGCCCAGCTCCAAACGTTTCTTTGGCAGATGCCTAGATATAGAGGAAAATCCTTTTTACTCCCGAAACGAAGAGGGCACTACCGTTTCCGCTTGCCCCATTCACCGAGCCAGTTAAGCGACAGCTCCCCAACTTGGGGGAATAAGCAGGGCGCACCTGTCAGCTATCCCAAACACCTAGCTACCTTGGGCGGTTCTCTACTGAGACGAACACCCCTTTATATAGAAACCGGCTGCAACCGTTTTATCGCGCAATAATCTATAATCACTTAAGAGACTCAAAGGAGGAGCCATGAGCACAGACCCGGTTGAGCGGGCAAGCGACCCCGCAACGCCGTTGGATGAGCTACAGTTTCTGGCTCAAAACCACCCCTCCTTACGTCCGTTAATCGCCGAAAACCCCTCCACCTATCCCGCTCTTTTGGAATGGTTAAGCGAGTTTTCTGACCCCGAGATTGCCGCTGCTTTACAACGTCGGCAAAACCGGATAAACCGCGCCACTCTCCCCGATTCTTTGCCCCTCGCCCAGGCGCTACCGCAGGCAGATTCCGATGTGCTCCAACCTCAAAACTCAACTGAAGAACCCGCTAAGGATCCTGATGAAAGCCGCCAAGCAGAACAGACCGCCAGCCCTGCTACCGCAGAAACCGGAGGGACAAAAACTAAATCTGAAAAAATAAAATTAGCTGATGAAGCCGATTTAGACGAGTTTTCACCTCGAGAAGAAAAAACCACTTCCAAAAAAGGAAAAATATTTGTAATAGTTATTGCCATTTTTATTGGGTTGGCACTGTCTATCGGGGGCAATCTTGCCGACAAACTAACCGGTGGCGACGGCTCTAAAGGCTGGTATGGCAAGCACGGCGTGATTGCCCGGGTTTTCGGGGACTCAGATTTAAATAAAGATCACAACAATAATGGGATTCCTGACGTTCAAGAAAATAACGGCACCCAGGATACAAACAATAAATCCGCCGGTAAATCCCCTAATAATGGCAATAACAATGCCGGAGCGCAACTAGATGTGAAAACCGAGGGGCGTCAAGTAGCCCCTGCCCCTACTACCGCTATCGGTCAGGCGAAAGGGCTACCCAATGGCGCTTATCAGGTGAGCGAGTTTTCGCTACCAGATGCCCCTATCAAATGCACGATTGGTAACGAAGTAGTATGTACCGCTTTTAGTTTTACCGGCAATATCGGTCAGGCAGCCGGAGCTACCGTCAAATTCACCCTAGGGGCTGAGGGTGCGCGCACCCCAGAAGATTTAGGGGTTCAAGATGCGAAAACCTCCCAAACCTTGTTGGCTAAGGGGGCTGCAGCTGCGTCCGGATCGTATGCCTGTCAGTCCTCCGGCTTCGGGGTTGATTGTTGGAACCTGCAAACCGGTTTTGGGCTGAAACTAACTATTAACAGCGCAGAAGCCTATCAGCCTAAAGCTAAAGCTGCCGCTAAATAGGCTTTACGAGGACGCAGTTTCCGTTTTTCTTTCGTGCAAAACCCCGGCATAGCTAATCCCCTCAGAGGAATCCGTTTTTCTAATTCACTTAGCTCCCGCGCTTCCTGTCTAATCGTGCGCCGATGTCTAGTTACGCTACTATAAAACCTGCTCAGACTGTATAGTAGCGTAACGCACTAGGCTGCTAGCAGTTCATTGGCAACAATCTCTGCAATCTGAATCGCATTGAGAGCTGCCCCTTTACGCAGGTTATCCGCACAGCAAATAAATGCCAAGCCCTTACCATCGGGAACTGATTGGTCTATGCGCAGACGACCGGTGAAAGTACCATCACGCCCAGCTGCCTCCAAAGGATTAGGAACGTCTACCAATTGCACCCCGCAAGCCTGTTTTAATGCTGATTCAGCCTGCGCCAAATCTACAGGACGGGCAAAACGGGCATTCAAAGAAAGTAGATGTGCACTCATCACTGGAATCCGTACACAAGTACAAGAAGCAGCTAAAGAGGGTAAATGCAAAATTCTACGCGACTCATTGCGCAGCTTTTGTTCCTCGTCGGTTTCGCCAGAGGCGTCATCAACGAAGCTGCCAGCAACTGGAACCGCATTAAAAGCAATCGGACGCACATAGGTTTTAGGTTCTGGAAACTCTATAGCAGCCCCGTCTAAAGCTAGAGCTTCACACTCGTCAATACTGGCACGCAACTGGGAAGAAAGCTCTGTCACTCCGGCGCGACCAGAACCGGATACTGCCTGATAGGAGGAAGCCACCAAGGTTTCCAGCCCAAACAGGTCATGCAACACCTTTACCGTGGGCATGGCTGCCATAGTGGTGCAATTCGGGTTAGCAATAATCCCTTTAGGACGGTTTTGAATATCCTGAGGATTAACTTCCGATACCACCAGAGGGACTTGCTCATCGCGACGCCAAGCCGAAGAATTATCGACCACTACCGCACCCGCCTCAGCAAAACGGGGAGCATATTTACGCGAAGCCACTCCCCCAGCGGAGAACACCGCAATGTCGATACCGGCAAGATCAGCGCCCTCTACGTCCTCTACCGTTACCTGCTGACCGCGAAAAGTGAGCTGGGTACCCGCGCTGCGAGAGGTAGCAAATAGGCGAATGTTAGCTGCCGGGAAAGCTCTTTCCTCTAGCAGAGTCCGCATTACCCGTCCGACCTGACCAGTCGCCCCTACTAGCGCAACCGTTAATTCTTTACTCATCGCCCGGTACCTCCATAAACCACGGCTTCAGTTTCTTCCGCATCTAAATCAAAAGCTTTGTGAATCGCACGCACCGCATCATCAAGCCGATCCAAATGAATCAACACCGAGATACGCACCTCGGAAGTAGAAATAATATCTACGTTAATACCAGCATCCGAAAGCGCCTGGAAGAAGCGCGCAGAAATTCCGGGATTATTCCGCATACCTGCCCCCACCAGGGACACCTTTCCTACATTGGCATCGTGGTCAATGCGAATAAAATCTAGGACGTTCTTTTCGCTCTCTAGCTCGGCTATTACCGAGGGAATATCATCAGCTGGCATCGTAATCGAGATATTTGCCCGCCCCGGTCGCGCCTCCGATATATTTTGCACAATCATATCTATATTGGCTCCCGCCTTGGCGACCGCCGAAAACAAATCGGCAGCTACCCCGGGACGGTTAGGTAAACCGACCACAGTCAGCTTTTCCTGGGAACGATCATGGGCGATACCGGAGATAATCGGGGCTTCCATATTTTCCTCCTTGAGGGCTTGAGCAGGGACAATACCCTGCAAAGATTTCGGGGCCGGGCCATGTGCAATCCAGGTGCCGTCCTTATCGGAAAAACTTGAACGCACGTGCAGGGGTACTCGGTAGCGGCGAGCAAACTCTACCGCCCGCAAATGCAAAATTTTGGCACCATTAGCTGCCAGCTCTAGAGTCTCTTCATAATCCAAGGAATGTAAGCGGCGCGCGGTGGGAACCATGCGCGGATCAGCGGTGAATAAACCATCCACATCGGTATAGATTTCGCAAACGTCAGCGTGTAATGCGGCCGCTAATGCTACTGCGGTAGTGTCGGAACCTCCCCGCCCCAAGGTAGTAACGTCATCAGCCTCATTAACCCCCTGGAATCCGGCTACAATCGCCACGTTATTGTCACGAACAACCCGAGCAATCCTCTCGGGAACCATCCCCACAATCTGGGCTTTACCATATTTAGCGTCGGTACGAATTCCCGCTTGAGCACCCGTGAAAGCCATAGCTGGCACACCTTGGGCAGAAATCGCCATAGAAAGTAGAGACATAGAGATGCGTTCACCAGCCGAAAGCAGAATATCCATTTCCCGGGCAGGAGCCTTTGGGTTAAGCTGCGCAGCCATATCAATTAAATCATCGGTGGTGTCCCCCATTGCGGATACCACTACCACCACCTGGTGTCCCGCCCGGCGAGTTTGCACTATCCGGCGCGCAACCCGTTGCAGCGACTGGGTGTCGGCAACCGAGGATCCGCCATACTTTTGCACAATCAGCGCCATTTGTTCCCCTTGTATGCCTACCTATTTATCTGCCAATACGTTCACAATTGTAGGAACATTGTTTGTTTCAGGTTAGGGTGTCTCAAATTCGCTGGTCGGTAAGCAATACCACATCTTTAACCTGACCGGCAGTCATGTAGCCAGCTACTTTCGTCCTATTCGGCGCTGCGTCTGCCTTCTAAAGCACGCCCTAATGTCACCTCATCAGCGTATTCCAGGTCGCCGCCTACCGGCAGTCCGGAGGCTAGACGAGTCACTTTGAGCCCCAAGGGGGAGATTGTGCGACTTAGGTAGGTAGCTGTCGCTTCGCCCTCGATATTGGGATTGGTGGCAATAATAATTTCTTGCACGCTAGAGCCGCCGAGGCGTTTCAGCAGTTCGCGCAGCCGTAACTGTTCAGGCCCAATCCCGTTTATCGGGTCGATAGCCCCGCCTAATACATGATAAAGTCCGCGGTAGCTGCGGGTTCGCTCAATCGCCCCCACATCTTTGGCTTCTTCCACAACACAAATCACCGACTGGTCACGCTTGGGATTTCGGCAAATCTGGCACAGTTCCTCTTGAGAAAGATTGCCACAACAGCTGCAAAACCGGATTTTTTCTTTCGCATCAACTAGCGCTTGCGCCAGCAGTTTTGCTTCCGCTTTAGGGCGAGAAAGCACATAGAACGCAATCCTTTGCGCCGATTTTGGACCGATTCCCGGCAGCCGAGATAGGGCATCGATTAGGTCTTGTAAAGCACCGTCATACATACAGTTCTAGTTACTTTCTTAGCGGGTAGTGTCCGAATCTTCTTTTACAACCTCAACTATCTTGCCCCCCAACAAGGATTTTGCGACCTCGATACCCCAGCGCCCCCCACTTTCGTCTACCGAGACATCCGGGTCAGATAAATCTGGCAGATCAGGCTCGTCTGGCAACTGTGGTTTACCGTTGGCGGACGTAGTTTCTACTGCTCTGGGCGCGCTAGTTGGGTAGTTATCTATATTTTCTATAGGGCGAGGAGCTTGCGGTATCTTCGGGGAGAGTTGTTGAGATGCCTCTTTTAACGGGCTCTGCCTGTCCGAAGGCGAGTGTTCAGAGGTCTGCGGGCGCGGAGCTGCCATTTCTGCTGGCGGAAGCGGGCGCGGAGCAGCTAGTTCGCCGGTCGCTACCTCTGGCTCCGGCACTGATAACCCTGAAGGCTCTGAAGAAACCGCAGGGGCTGAAGGAGTAGCGTCTGCTATTATCCATGGTGAGGGCGCACTTTCAGCCATATCTTCTGGCTCGGGCGGATAGCTTTCTTCTTCCGGTGGGGCTTGCGGGATATCGGGAGCTTCTTCCGCGGGTTCTGGTTTTACCTCGGAGGACGCACCCAGTTTTACCTGGGATAAAAGCTCGCTTAAATCGGGAGCATAACTATCGTCACTACCTGGTACTAACTTGATGCTCCAGTCTCCAGACAGCGTTTTACCTAGGCATTCTTGCAGAGGTTCAAGCTGACCTTGCAGATAGGTAACCACTTCTTGACTGTCACCTAGCAGGGTGAGCTGATTATTTTCGGCACCACCAATCTGCAAATGCCGATTAGATGTGGACCATAGCCGGGGATTTAGCTGCCGCAGGTGCGAGCTTATTTGTTCCCAAGCCTGTAGCACCTGCCAATACTGTTCCCCTTTAGCTACCGCTGCCATCTTTGATACCGGCGATTTTATTGGCGTCAAAGTAGCGGAGGTATCCCCTGCGTTTTGATATCCGCCGCCGGATGAAGATTTTTCTTCTGCCTTTTTAAGCGGAGGACGAGGTGCAGATAACTCTGACCCTTCCCCGCTATTAGTGGGGGCAGCAGCTACCTCAGCAGTTTTAATCTCATCAACTTGCCCGACAGACAAATCCGGGGAGCTGTGCCTGGGCGGGGCGCTGGCGAGCGGTGCCGCTGGGGCGGGATTTGACCGAGGACGTGACGCGCGATGTAGAGCCGCCATAGCCGCCTCTGCTCCACTGAGGGATTTAGGATTTCCAGGGCTTTTACCCGCATTAACACCGCTAGTTACCTGTTCAGCTGGCGGAGGCAACAATAGCCTAGCGGCCAGTAACTCAACCTGAATGCGAGGAGCCGTTGCCCCTGTAAGCTCTGTTAAAGCAGTATTGGTCAGGTCGCTGGCACGTGAAATCCCGGCAGTTCCCCAACGCTCAGCCTGGGCGCTCATCACTTTCAATTGATCTCGGGGAGTTCCCGCTAATGCAACCTGCGCGTCCTCAACCGAAGACACCGATAGCACTAACAAATCACGCAAACGCAGCAGCAAATCTTCCAGGTAGCGGCGGGGTTCATGCCCGCCCTCAACCATTTTGGCGATTACTTCAAATAGGGCGGCTCCGTCACGGTCAATAATCGCATCAACAGAACGCTCTAAAATCGCGCTATCTGTGTATCCGAGCAGCGCGGAAGCAGTACCGTAAGCGAGCTTTCCGTCCTCTGCGCCCGCCATTAACTGATCCAATACTGACAGCGAGTCACGCACCGAACCTGCACCCGCCCTCATCACTAACTGCAACACCCCCGCAGCGGGTTCTATGTTTTCTGCCTGGCAGAGTTTCTCCATATATTTTTCCATTACTTCTGGAGGTACCAGCCGGAATGGATAGTGGTGGGTGCGGGAGCGAATAGTGCCGATTACTTTATCGGGTTCGGTGGTCGCGAAAATGAACTTTACGTGTTCGGGGGGTTCTTCTACGATTTTCAGCAGGGCGTTAAATCCCTGCTGGGTGACCATATGGGCTTCATCTAGGATAAAAATCTTGAAACGGTCGCGCACCGGCGCGAAGCCTGCCCGCTCCCGCAGTTCTCGCGCATCATCTACCCCATTATGGCTGGCAGCATCAATTTCTACCACGTCTAGTGAGCCGGAGCCTCCGGTTGCTAAATCTTTACAGGATTCGCATTTTCCGCAGGGAGTATCGGTTGGTCCTTCTGCGCAGTTCAGACAGCGTGCCATGATTCTCGCGGAAGTGGTTTTCCCGCATCCGCGCGGACCAGAGAACAGATAGGCATGACTGACTCGTCCGGAACGCAGCGCCGCCATTAACGGTTTGACCACGTGGTCTTGCCCAATCACGTCTTGGAAAGTGTCTGGCCGGTAACGGCGATACAGTGCGATGCTCACGGCTCTACTGTACTAAAGGCAGTGCCCCAGTGGGGAGCAATATCGAGATAGCTGAGAATAATAGAAAATCAAAAGACCCTTCACGCACCCGATAGCGCACCCTTATCCTTGCTACCTTCCGGTCCTGGGGAGGTTCGAGTGATATCGCCGCGTGAAGGATCTCTCTCAGTTTAGCTTAGGAGGGCGCTAACTGGAAACGGTGCGGTCAGTGCGGGGGGCAAGGTACTTGCCGAGGACGTGGACGCGTTTTCTACGGAAGTAGCGACAGCCTTTATTGCCGGGTTGTGTTCGACTCCTCATTTCCAGAATCGACATTACCTAGGGCATTTCGGTAAACTCAAACTTGTGCCTGGAGGTATCGCCTAGTGGCCTATGGCGCTCGCTTGGAAAGCGGGTTGGGTGCAAGCCCTCGGGGGTTCGAATCCCCCTACCTCCGCCATCGCCCTCAAGGACACTAATGTTCCAGGGACAATTTTCTCAGGTGCGCAATCGGTAAGATTATTACCGCTCCGCCTCCTGAATCACACCCGCCATCGCATTCTTGAAGCTTCTCTAACAAAATTCAATGCACCACATTTTTCTAGCGCATTCAATAAATCGGAGAGCTCTAACTTAGGATTCTTTGCCGCCAGCGCCTGATTTCGCAATACTTCCATAACGGTTTGAGGCGCTAAGTCTAATTGATTTAGGAGAAACTCATCAGGTGTTTGCGCCGACAAACCAAACTTACTCAATTCATTTTCCGGAAAATCTCTAATATTTGCAGTCACGATAACATCGGCGCGCCCTTTAAATGCGGCAGCGACAATATGCCGATCATTAATATCTGGCACATGAACATTATCCACCAGATGCTTCCAATCCTCGACACACGCATCAAGGAAGTAATCTTTCATCAGGTTCACTCGCTTCTCCGCTGCCCCTGAACGCGCTATATCCGGGTGAATTATTTCGATAGCTTTAACAGTTTCTTGTAAAACTTTTTCACTCCATAACGGGCGATAGATTCCAACCTGGGCAAGGCGGAGGAGAGTGTCGGCTTGAGCGATTGGCACTAAAGCACAAGCATCTAAAAACGCACTGAAACGTGTCATTGCGTGTCCTCAAGTTCCGCCCTCGCCTGCTTCAACGAACCACGATATGTTTGCGCGGTTTCTTCGTAAAGCCCTAACGATACAGCTTGCGCCGTGAGTTCGTCTAAGACCCGACCTCTTTCGACACTAATTCTTGCTTGATAGTCACGTACATCACGCAAAAGAACCCGTCTATGCCGTCCCCCGGCAGCACGCTGGAATGGGATGTCACCTTTTTCAAGAATTTTAACGAATGTAGGGCGACTGATTCCCAGGAAATCTGCTGCTTGCTGGGTTGTCAATCGTTGGTCGATTGGGGCAATAGTAACTGCTTTCCCCTGTTTCATAAACTCAACCACGTCACATAAAACACGAAATGCTTCCACCGGTAGAGGTATAGTCTGCCCATCGGGACCAAGCAGTGCCGCCGGTTCTGTAACGTGTTCCAGGAAACGACTTAAATCTTGCATTTCTTCAAAGTCATCAGCTGCGATGACGTTTTTTGGCGCGGTTTGCATATCCCAAACAATACCTTAAAACGAAAAAAACGAAAAATGGACGCGCCGGAGACCGGTTTTCCTACAAAATCACCAAAACTAACACTTAGTGTCTAAGATTATTTACTGCTTGCACACTTGAGACCAGCACGTTTCTCCCAAATCTTCGGGGCGAGATTCCAATTCACTCCAGTGAACCCTCCTTACTGGTAACACCATTTTGGATTTACTTGTATCAGTAAACTCTCAGATAGGTCTGGGTTTTAGTTCTATAAGAGCCAGACCTACAACGATAATCCAACCAAATGACCGACAGCGCCGGTAATCAGCATCGCTAAAGCGCCACCCACAATTACCCGAATAACAGCCCGCAGACGTGGAGCCTGCGACAACCAAGCTGAGGTGTACCCCGCCAATCCCAAGGCCACCACCGTCAAAATAAAAGTTGCCACAAACTTCGCTTCTGGAGGGAATAGCAAAATAGCCAGCATTGGCAATATCGCGCCCAAGATAAAAGAAATAGCAGATGAAAAAGCGGCATTCCAGGGGTTCACGAATTCTTCTGAGTCAATCGCATAGCGCGCCTCAACCTGCGCAGCCACCGGATCTATCTGCGAATACTCGACAGCGACTCTACGAGCCGTCTTAGGCGATAACCCTTTTGCTTCATAAACCTTAACCAGACCTGCTAGCTCGCCCTCAGGATCTTTATCTAAACGTACACGTTCCTTATGAACCAAAGCCTGCTCTGTATCTTTTTGCGTAGATACCGAGACATACTCGCCCGCCGCCATCGAAATCGCCCCAGCCACCACTGCCGCCATTCCGGCAGTAAAAATAGCAATATTATTTTGCGGATCCGCCGCCGCCACCCCAACTACTACTCCGGCAGTAGAGACGATACCGTCATTGGCTCCTAGAACCCCGGCACGCAACCAGTTCAGCTTGGAGGCAGTCTTCACACTTTCATCGGTATGTTCCTCCCGCTCTTTAGCCCGTAAAGAACCACCCAATAAAATATCCCCCGCCAAACTCATTTAAGCTCTCCTAGACCTCGATTGTTATTTCCGCAAAGTTTTATCTGAATGCCTGGTCAGCATAACAAGCAAAGGGGTAAGAACAAGGAGATAAATAGTTTTTAGAGAACAAAAACTACCTAAAAATAAGAAGATGACCAGGGGTCTAAGGAAAGGCGCACCAAAGGAACTGACAGATATTTTTCCGCTGCCACTCTATAAAGAAAAACAGAAAAAGGTTATAAAGGACGCAATCCCTTAGATAGGACGGAAACAAACTAGCGAAATAAGGGTACAGCCCGGCTCGGTGCTTACTAAACGAAATAGATACGCTTAACCTTAGTAAAAATTGCCTAAATTATATTTAAAAACCTGGCATATCCGGGGAAAATATCAGTACTAACCCCTCAAAAAGTAACAATTAACGAAATAGCATCCTCACGTAATACAGAAGATATTAGCTTTTCGATGCCACCATTGGGCTCTTAGCAGCGGGCATTAGCCCTGCGAGGCACCCCCTCCAATCCGCGCTTAACCTAAACCTTGTAAAACTACTTCGCAGCGAACACCGAGCTATGCGCGTTCTATACCCATGACCGGAAGTGCGAAGAACCACGGGTAGGCGAAAATCTGGTGGCTCAAAAACGGGGCAGTAGGCTGTACTATCCCGTCGTTATCCTCAAAACAGGCATTTACGGGTTAATGCCCCCAACCCAGCACTATCCCGTCATTGACCCGCATTTACCCCCACAAATAAATTTGGGGTTGGTAAGCGGATATTCCGCTTACCAACCCCAGATTAACGTTTAGCGACTCTAGAGACGTCGGCGCTTAATCGCCACTGCCCCTGCGGCTATCAATACCAAGGCTGCAGCTAGCGCGATTGCCGCATTTGAACCGGTACGTTCCAAACCAGAGCCACTGCCTTGAGCGTTTGCGTTCCCACTGGACGCACCGCCGGGCGCTTTCCCTTTACCGTCACCACTGGCGTTTCCACCGGGGGCAGGCTTATCGGAAGTACCGGGTTTACCAGTATCTCCCGGCTTATCGCTACCGCCTGGCTTGTCAGTACCTCCAGGAGTATTTTCCTCGGTGACAGTAATCGTGAAAGCTGCGGTCACTGCTTCTTCATCCGGGTTCTCCGCGATAACCTCTACCGGGTATTTGCCAGCTTTAGCCGGTTTCCCGCTAATCACCCCAGTTTGCTCGTCAAAGACTACTCCCGCGGGGAGACCTTTAACTTTCCAAACTGTACCTTTAGCTACTTTCACCGGTATGCCTTTAATCGGCGAACCTAGCTGCAGAGTCTGGTCAGCTATGGGAGCGATTGTCGCTGCCGGAGCTGCCGGATCGGCAGCTGGCCACGGATTAGCAGGGGCGTTTTGAACCTTAACTGCTGGCGAAACCGAAATCGGATTCTCGGGTTGGGCTGGCGCAGTCAAGGTGGCGGGCGGCATCTGTGAAGATACGCAGATAGCGGCAGCGGACGCGAACTGGTCTTCCCTACCTGCTACTTCGTCCCACACGTCGGTAATCAGCAGTTTTACATACTTGGCTTTTACCGGATTGTCATAGTAGGCACGCTGCCAATCGGTTCCATTTTCCCACTGACCCTCTTTTTGTAGCGTCCAACCCGTGGTTGCATTGCCGTCTTTTGTAGTGTCAGAGGTGTAAATCTGGTAACTCTTGATGCGACCGTTCACTTTCCCTTGCCGTGAAAGGTACTCGACCGAGAGCATATTGTTAATAGTGCCGTCGGGATTAGTTAGTGCCTGTTGCGGACTAAATACCAGCCAGTGCGGCAAACGATCTACTCCGCCAGCCCATTTACTGTGCCAGAAAGTATTGGATTTACCTGATTCGTCTACGCCATCAAATGCGGCTTTTACGTGACCATTATTAGGGCCTTCACCGGTTTTTTCTTCCGAGTCTGCGCTTATATCGGTAAATCCATCACATACGCGAGGTCCGAGCATTCCGCTCAAGTTTACCGTAGTGCTGAGTTCTTCATTCCCCATCTTCCAGGTAAAGGTGGCGCTACCAGTCGTTCCGGTAGTATTTACCAGCTTAAATTTAGCGGTTCCAGTGCCACGCGCAGGTAGCTCACCGATTTGAACTGTTTCCGGTAAAACCTTCCAACCTTCACTCACGGTGGCTTTAATTTCTGAGGGCGCAACTTTGGCGTTATCGGCAGCTGAGACTGTTACCGTAACTTCCCGCGGTTCAGAGGGATTCACGTCCTTAATCTCTGGCTGATCAACGGTAATAGATTTTTCACGTACCAGGGAGAACAGGGCTTTATCAGCCAGTTTCCCTTTGGTGGCCACCAAATCTTTAGGGAATTGCGCAACCTTGCCGGCGGCTAGACTATTTCCAGTCCCAGATAATGATTTTTCCAGCAAAACGGCGTCAGCCTTTACTTCCGCAGCCGAAACTCCTTGAATATCTACATGTTTCTCGCTGCCGTCAGCTACTGCCAGGTACTGTATTGAAACCGCATTTCGCAGCGAAACCTTATTATCGGCTTCTACCACTACTTGCCATTTCTGTTGGTTTCTTTCCCGACCGGTAGCAAAGGCATTCTTATAGGTTTCACTGAGCGGGCGGCAAGATACCAAGGTAGGCTGGGCACCCACTTCACTAACCGCACCTAGATGCTTTGCACCTTCGCTCATCGTTAAGCATTTTCCGGTAGCAGCATTGGAAATCTGATAGTAACCGTCATAGGTTTTTGCCAGTTTCCAAGGCCCTTTAGCTACCGGATCCAATTCCGGTAGGCCGTATACCCCGTCAGGAACGGTAGCTGCCTGTACCTGGGAACGGGTAGTAGGATCCCCCAGAGAGTCGATGGTAGCTTTCATACCGTCAGCGCCCTCCCATTTAGGCCAAGGACGAGAAGCAGACCAGGTCATTTGGGCTAAGAACCGGAGGGAATCAGCCGTTATCATCTGGACTTCGTTCTCGGTTTCATTGATGTTATCGGGCCATAGTGATACCCGCGCCCCCAGGAGTTTGTCGTAGTTCGGGTCAATTTGGGCGTTACCATCAAAAGTGCCCACGTTCCAATTTTTATTGTTATACAGGTTATTTGGTTTCATGGCATAGGTGTAACCAGCCGGATCAAAGGCGCGGGACCAATACATTGCTTGGGGAACATTTGTTAGTTGATATCCCCGTTCCGCGAGCTGCTTAGGAGTTAGCGTACCGCCCTTTTTGAACCAATAATCAATAACAATATCCTTATCCAGCTGAACGTTTGCGGTGTCATAAAGACCATCGTTGAAAATCCGCAGATTCTTGCCTTTACCTTTTACGTAAGTGTTTATTTCGTTGATAAAAGCGGTAAAAGCATCATTGGCGTTGGCGCTGGGGCCAAAAGCGTCTTGCGCATACTTCGTTAACTGGGGATACAGCTGATAGCCACCAGTCATGGTATATTCATCAGCCCCCATATGCCAGAATTTCGAGTCAAAAGCCCCGTCATATTCATCGATTAGCTTCTTAATGAAAGCCCGGGCCTTAGGGTTGGAAATATCAAGCTGATCAGGGTGATATCCGCCGTTCTTATCTACCAGTTGATATTGGGGAGCATTCTCCAGCCAAATATTCATATGACCTGGTGAGTTTATTTCCGGAATAACGTCAATATTTAGGCTCTTCGCTTTAGCGACAAACTTTTTAACGTCCTCGGGGGTGTAATATGACCAGGTCTGAGTGTCAGGATAAGCATCAGACTTTAGTTTCATCTCTAGGACAATGTTATTGATATGCAAGTCAGCAGCATCATCCAAAAAACGCTCAATCCATTCGGTTGAAATGTTGAGCTGGCAGGCACACAGAGTTACCCCTCGTTCTTTGTATTTAGGTACTGATATTACCGAGCCAGCCGGTAAAGTTAGCTGCTTTTGCCGCATCAGCTGCGAAAAGGAGCGAGTCCCATAAAATACGCCCGCGTCAGTAGCGCCGATGATTTGCACGCCTGAAGAGCCAATTTTTAGCTCAAAGCCTTCTGCCCCTAAATCCTTGCGCGTACTATCTTGCAATAATTGCACATCGAATTCGCTAGTCCGTTTACCTATTTTGGCGGGAACCGGCGAACCTAAATAGGCGCTAAGCTCCGTCGATAGCGATTTAGCCCGCGCGTTGAGCTCCTGGGTGGAAACTACCCGCGCGCCCTCGGCTAGCGTCCAGGTTCCGCCACTAGCTTTCCAAGCATCCAGACTGGGAATAGTTTTCGGTAGGGTAGCGGACCCGTCAGCTTTATAGGCTCCGAGAGGTTCGGCCTGAGCCATTGGAGCTGGAAGCGATATTGACAGAGCTAACGCCCCACTTACTAGGGCTACCCCTAAAGGTTTCAATAGTTTCGAGCCTATTCGCTGCCGACCCTTACCGGTCTTATCAGCTTTGACCCAGGAAGATACCGATGGAGTTTTTTGTTTTTGAAGCAACACTGCTACACCTACTCTAACTTGGATAACTAGCTTGAGGATTTATCAGATTTCACAATAGCATATCTCAAC
>NZ_JAQEVU010000010.1:0-37622 GCF_027694345.1 Varibaculum timonense | reverse complement strand
AAAACGTTAAGGTTTATTAAGATAATGCGCGCGGGCGGGGGTGCTCACTTTGGGGAGCACCCCCGCCCGCGGTTTACTGTTTGCAATCAGTCTAGTTTGTGCGGCGACGTCGAAGTGCTACCGCCAAACCTGCTGCCACAAATCCTAGCCCTAGTAGTGCAATCATTCCTGCTTGCGAACCAGTGCTAGCGGTTTGCTGATTTGACCTTCCCGGAGTTTTCTGCCCGGATGCCGCAGGCTTACCGGCGTTATCTTTACCGGGTTTAGCCTCACCAGTTCCGGGTTTAGGTTTATCAACGCCAGGTTTACCGGGTTTATCCGTACCGGGTTTGTCCCCTGGCTGCTGCGGATTGCCCCCCGGTTCCTGCGGATTTACTACCGGAGGCTGCTGGTTAGCTTTAAACACGTGGGTGAAAGGAGCAGCTACCCCTGCCTCATATCCCTCACAGGTGGAAGCCACGCTTACTTGCACCGTCACGTCCTTGTCCGAATCGGCAACCGTTACCTTGCCAGCTTTAGCGACTTTTGCCTCTTGATCGTCTACTTTCACCGAATATTCCAGGCAAGCAGGGGCATCAGGAACGGTATAGGAACGGTCATTATCATCGAACGTTACCGCAGGAGCGGTCAGTTTCTTTTTAACGACCGTCATCGTAACCATAGTGGTCTCCCGTTTCCCGTCGCCACTGTCAGCAACTAGCTGAACTTGTTGCGCGCCCAACTGTAAAGAGTTGGGATGCGGATATCCCCAGGAGTATTCCACTGCGTCCTGCGGCTTTACTACTTTGCTTTTTGCCTCAGGTACCGCGTCAGAATACTCAACGGTAAAATCTGTGCCACTAAGCTGTGGTTTTTCCGCAGCTGGAGCATTCGGATCGTAAACTGGCTGCCCAGCAGGGTTATAGTCAGTCTCCACATATTTGATTACTGGGCTGATGTGAACCGAGTTCGCCTTGAGACTACCCTCATTGTGGGATACTACCCGCAAATAATCGCCAGCTTTCAAAGCAATCTGTTCATTGAAAACAAAGTCGCCTTTCTGCCTGGAAATTTTCAAATCCACGCTCTTGAGCACTTTGTCATTGAGTATCAGGGACACAGTTACCGTGGCATTTGGGTCATGATTATTTTGACGCAGATACGGTTCATCGTCCTTAATCTTGAAAGTTACTTTTCCGCTAGCAGGAGCCTTAAAAGCCATCGCAGTATCGGGAGTTTCACTGGAGAGTAGACCGTGAATATCTCCGCGCTGATCTGGAGCTTTCAAAGCGCCCTGGTTGTGATCCAGACCAGGACCGTAATACTGGTTATACGCCCAGTTATGCCAACCGTCATTATCATAGGTGGTCATATTTGCCCAGGTGTTACCCTGTTTAATCTGTGCAAACCAATATGGTCCTTGCACGCCCATCCATTTATTATTTCCAGCCGGAGTCTCCCGATAGTCTCGCACCCAGTCAAAATCGGAAACTACCTTGACAGTATATTCACTGGCTTGCGCGCCCTCTCCGATAATGACTTTCGCGCCCTCGGTAATCGGATCATCCATACCTAGCTGAGTGTTACCAGACATAACTTTGGCTTTAACCCCTGCTGGCAACCCTAGTTGGGCGAGGAAATTCTTTACCAACGGAGCTTTATTATTGCCTGCCGCGGCAATAGCCACGGTTATCGTCTTCGCTTTATTATCAATTTGATAGGGCGAAGCAGCCGGATTCGGGGCCGGTACCGGTATTTCCGCTGCTCCGATGGTCGGCAGCCCAGAGATAGCCGTCCCAAAGAAGTCGTGTTCTACCGTATAACCATTCGCGTCAGTAATGGTTTTACCGTTCCCGATAGCGGCAGACCCCGCTACCGGCTTGAATCCATCAAAAACGGTGGTGGCAGTAGAACCATCATGGATACGAGCCTGGTGATTACTCGCCATCTCAACCGCAGCTGGGTTCTTTAGAAGCGCGGTACCTTTAGCTACTACCTGCTTATTGGCATCTTGAGGGGTAGTTGCAAAGTTGTAATACAGGTTATGGTCATAAATCTGGTTTCCAGGCTTCCAGTTCTCTTGAACTTTATTAACCCCATCAGGTTTATAGAAGATATTGTTTTCTATTCTGGTGGGAGCATGACCACGGGTAATAATGCTGGATCCTTCACCCATAATGAAGGTGTTGTTGTAGACGTGAGCATCTTTCTGATCGGGGATATCTAAAGCTCCCCGGACATCACTGTGGGCTATGTTGTAGCGGAACGTGTTATGCAAAGAACCATTATTACAGAACATAATGGTAGCGCCAGTATTGGCATAGGAATAGTTATATTGATAAACAGTGCCATCCCCAAAGTCGGCATCCCAGGGCTGACCATCGCCATTACCGGTAAAAGCGTGACGGGTGTTGAAGGCCTCATTGTATTGGAAGATGGCATTCTTGCAGCGCCAAGGCCAGATGCCCGCGGCTACCCGCCCCCAGCCAGAACCGGCTGGGCCATTAACGTTATGGGGATGTAGGTAATCCGTGGTATTCATGTGACGCGCCGCCCCATCGGAAACGTTATATTCAATTAAGGGACGGTCACAATACATGGTGGTGATGGAATCGCCACCTGCATCCTTAATATAGTTGCCACGAATGACCACTTTACTAGAACCGTATTTAGCGATTATTTCATCAGAGATAGGTCCGTTTTGCGGACGGTCAATAATGTTTTGGTAAGCGGTATAGCCAGCCGCAATCCCCCAGCGGCTAACGGTTTCGACCCGGTTATTTAGAATCTGTAAATCATCGAAGCGAGCAATTTTATCTGCTTCGGTGGCGGGCTTACCACTTTCTGGGTAATGAGCCATAAAATAGATGCCCCCATTAGCCAGGTGCTTATCGTAGATATTGCCGTCAATATCGTGGATATACATATCAGCCACCACAATATGGCGCATCGGGCCATTCTCGGCAATCCCGGCTACCCCGGTACGTTCCAAAGCTAAACCGTCATTGTAGGCTTTAGGGTCAGCCGCCGGATTCATTTCCCGGTCATTTGTTACTTCCAACCCAGAGATTTCCAAATAATTAACGTCCTTAAGTAAAACCGCACTGGAAATCTCTGCCTTATTGCGGTGAGATTCAATTCGGGCGTGGTAATCCTGATTCCAGCGTCCCGCACCATTGGTGTTAATCACCGGACGAGCACTACCGTCCCCATAAGGTTTGATTTGAATCGGGGCATCTTTAGAGCCGCTAGAACCGGTCTTTACGTGTATTGCTTGACCATTCCAGGTGTCACCACGTTGAAGCAAGACCTTATCACCCGGCCCCAACTTTATTTCATTTATTTTTGCCAAAGATTTGAATGGTTTATCCTGGCTGGTACCGGAATTTTGATCGTTTCCAGCACTGCTAGACACGTAATAGCTGGTGCCTTTTAGCTTATCCATATTAGCCCCCCCATCTGCTGCAAAGGCGCTAGCGGAACTAAGAACCAGACCCGCCGTTAACGCCATGGAAGAACCAAGGATAGTTGCTCGCCGTAGAGCTTTCAACATTACCTTCCCCTTTTTGCTTTATTGTTATTTTCTATTCACTTTTTCAAACTATGGTTATTGCTAAAATCGTTACTTAAACTCTTTTTCAATCAAATTAGCTGCTCTTTCAATCGAAAAATCTTGCACTACCAGTTTTTCTACCCGCTCAGTAATCAGCTTGGATAGTTTTTCTTCGCGAAGTGCTTTAACAGCTTGCGGGCGCACTTGTTCAAAACCAGCTTTTCGCCCTTGCTCATCCGTCCACTGCCTGGAAGCATAAAAGCTACGCAACTCGTCCTCTGAAAACTCCATACCAGGATTCTTGGGATTGATGACATATTGCTGAGTCAAGGACGAAATCCGATAACTAACAAAAGTAGCCAGGTCATAGCTTTGCAAACCATAGACCGGCTGCCCGGAGTCAATCTTTTGCTTATTTTCCTGATTAGTTCGCTCCAGGTCGCGCTGCAATCCCGTAAAAGACGCATCCTTAATCAAACCAGCTTCTTGGAAAAGAGAAAATGCTGCCTGCCAGCTTTTTAGCTGCGCTAAAGCGGAAGTTGCCGCTTCCTGGCTGGGAATATGTCCCTGATAGCTCCGAGACCAAAAGTCCTCGTCCTCAAGGCGAGCGCCATATTTACTAACGCAGTCCCCCTGTACCTGTTGCTTCACCGCCCGAGCAGCCTGAAGATACTCGGCGTTACTAACCGGGTCACCGGAGAGATTAAATATAGTTGCGTCCCCGGTGGAGGAGCTAGTTTTTGCAAAGGACGAGTGCATATATTTCCAAATTCCGATGCCGATTCCTAACGCCGCTACCAGTGCCGTAACCGCTGCTATTACCCATTTACGTGCCGAAAACTTTGCGGGCTGTAGCGGCTGTCTCATCTTAGCGCAGTTCTTCATAGGGAAACCTAAAGACTGAAATACCGAATGGGAAATAGAGGACGTTGGGCGAAATCCGAAATAGTTCGCCCTCGTCTGCTGAGTGGTAGGAACAAGGCAGGATACAGAATGAGACCTCTTCTTTGAAGTAGAAACGATAACTAGCTTGACTCTATAAAAGAAAACCCACACATTCAAGATTGAGAATTATTCCTTAAGTAAAGAATCAGGTAATCCCCAAAACCAAAATATTAAAATATTACAACCTATTGCTGCTGGTAAAACTACTTTATTATTGTTAATCTAAATTTTATGAGCGCAAAGAAGCACCCCATTTTAAAACCAGTAATCAGTATCTTGTTTGCCCTAACCCTAGCAATTGGGGCAGGCCTAGCCACCCCCTTAAGTGCCTATGCGGCAGAGCCTCGTTTAGTAGACACCAAGGACACTCCGCAGGCGAAAATAGAGCTATACCTAGTATCCGGAAATCCTAAAGTAGCCGGTCAAACAGTTGAATACCGGGTAAAACTAACCAATAAAACCGCCAAAGCTGCCTCCTTTGAGTCAGTGAACTACAACTTGGCAAATGCGGATGGTTGCAAATGGCGCAACGCTGCCTCCAATCAAGTGCAGGAATGTTATATAGCGGGAATCGCGAAAAAACTAACCCACGTAGTTACCCCAGCTGAGGCTACGGCAGGCGGATTTGTCCCCTACGTTACTTTCCGGATGTATTCCGAGGTGGAATATAGCGGTGAAAAAACCAGCCTGGGCGGAATCAACGAGGATAAAATTCCGACCACCCTTACCGTTACCAACCCGAAACCAGCCGGTCAAAAATGGACGTTAGGCGAACGTATCAAATTCAAAGCCACTTTGATTAACCACACTGGCAAAGCGCGGGCACTGTCCGCTAAAAGCTCCAACCTCACCAATTGGGAAGGCTGCAAATGGTCAAATATGCCAGTTAATCAAAAAATGGAGTGCCCTGCCCCCTACCATGTAGTCACGGAAGCTGACGTTAAAGCCGGTAAATTCACCCCTGAAATAGTTTGGCAGCATTACCCTAATGCCGGATACACGGGGACAGCCACCTATTATGCAACCACCGAAGCCGAGGCGCTGCCGGTTGCCAACAACTATCTAAAGTTGGAAAAGTTTGAGCTGGCTGACGAGTCACAAAAAGCCCACTACCAGGTGGGGGAGGTTCTGAAATTCGCGGTAGAAGTTAGCGCGAACGGAGACGATGCTTTGAAAGTAGCACCCGTAACCGACCCCGCCCTAACTAACCTGACTGACAGCACTACCAGCAGCTGCGCTCTTGAAAGTCTGGCAGTCGGAACAGTTCACCGCTGCCAGCTGACCTACACCATCACTGAAGCTGATTTAACCCGCGGCGAAGTGGAAGCCAAGTTAGCTATTGACGGAAAAATCGGGCAGCAACTACTTAATCGCGTAACTGCCACAACTTTTGTATATACCCAAAAGCAATATCCGCAGGCAGACGCGAACACTAAAGCTAAAGACGCGGATCCGGCAGCGGAAGCTAAAATCAGTGAAATACACACTGTAGCTACCAGTTCAAACCAGGCGAATATCCGTATTCCGGCAATCGCCGTTGCCCCGAATGGAGATTTATTAGCCTCTTACGATTACCGCCCGAAGAACGGCAGCATGAATGGAGGAGACTCCCCGAACGAAAACTCGATTATGCAGCGCCGTTCTACCGATAATGGCAAGACTTGGCAGCCAGAAACAGTTGTAGCCCGCGGAATCGTGGGCAGCAACATTGCCGGTCCCAGAGGCTACTCCGACCCGTCGTACGTAGTAGACCATGAAAGTGGCACTATTTTTAACTTCCACGTATACAGCCAGGTATCGGGAGTATTCGCCAAGAATCCCGCCTATAATTTCACTCAAGACGGCAAAATTGATGAAAATAACGAACACGCAATGAACCTAGGTCTGTCTGTATCTACCGACAATGGTCACTCTTGGACGCAGCGAGTAATCACTGACCAGGTATTAGGGGAAAAGGCGAAGGAATTGCAATCTTGCTTTGCTACCTCCGGTGCCGGTACCCAAAAAATGACTGCACCTAACAAAGGACGGCTGCTACAGCAGATGGCCTGCGTCCCGAAGAGCGGAGGGATTGTTGCCTACACGATTTATTCGGATGACCATGGTAAAACCTGGAAATCTGGTAACCCCACCCCAGCAGTAGTTGCGGGTAAAAAGTTTGACGAGAACAAAGTTACTGAACTAAGCGATGGGAGCCTAATCCTGATTTCGCGCTCCCAAGCCGGTGGAGGTCGCCTCATCTGTACCTCTACCGATTCCGGGGAAAACTGGAAAGATTGCCACGTTAGCAAGGATTTAGCTGATGAAGCCAACAATGCGCAAGCGATTCGAGCTTTCCCAAATGCGAAATCCGGCACTTTACGTTCTAAGGTGCTACTGTTTTCGGGAACCGATAATGGGCGTAAGAACGGATATGTTTGGACTTCGTTTGATAATGGGAAAACCTGGCCGGTAAAGAAACAGTTCAAGACTGGCGGCACCGGCTATACCACTATGACCGTGCAGAAAGATGGCAACATCGGGTTATTGATGGAACCCAATGGGGGTGGATGGCAAGACATTTCCCACCTCAGTTTTAATCTGCGCTGGTTAGAGGATGATTTCCGCACCGAGCTTAAAGGGAAAGATACCGCTGCTAGCGGGCAGATTGGCAAAGAAATCACCCCGATTTCGCTGGGTACTTTATTTGAACGAAACGACCCGGAGCTAGCAGACACTTTTGAGGTAACTGGGCTGCCCGAGGGGCTGGTATTCGATAAAGAAACCGGTCAGATTAGTGGCACTCCCGTTGGAAAACTTGCGGCAGACAAAGATTACGAAGTAACCGTTAGCCTCAAGGAGGCCGAAGACGGCACGGGATACCCCAGAGTGGCGCAGGCTAAGCTCGCCCTCAAGATTTCCCCGCGAGATGCCGCCACCCCGGCACCTACCCCGCAGATTAGTCCGATAGCCGACCAAACCGTAACCGCGGACTCGATGATTACTCCTATTAAGTTAGAGGTTAAAGACGGGGCTATTGGAGCAGTTACCGGACTGCCAGAGGGCGTTAGCTTTGACCCCGCTACTGCAACCATCTCCGGGACTCCCCAGAAAGCGGGCGTTTATAAAGTCACGATAACGGCTGTGAACGTAGATGGGCAGGAAAAAGCTACAGCTACCTTTACCATCACCGTTCAGGAATCAAAGCCGACCCCCGGAGGCGATCCGGATCCCGGTACGAATCCAGGAACTACCCCTGATCCGGGTGCTTCCCCCGGTGATTCCGCCCAAAAGCCAGGGCAAAGCGGCAAAGACAATAAGAACCTGAAGCCCCAAGCGAGGGGCAAAGCGGCAAACCAGAAAGCTCAAGCCGCTAAC
Organism: Varibaculum timonense; assembly: GCF_027694345.1. Classification (NCBI taxonomy): domain Bacteria; kingdom Bacillati; phylum Actinomycetota; class Actinomycetes; order Actinomycetales; family Actinomycetaceae; genus Varibaculum; species Varibaculum timonense. Next base: position 29,788 of record NZ_JAQEVU010000010.1, on the reverse strand, counting down.
CCGCAGCAGAAGGGACTAGCGAGGACGGGCGCAAATATGGGAGCCGAATTGTTGGCTGTCTCGCTATTGATGTCCGGGCTGGGTATCGCCACGCTTCAGCGCAGGAGGCACGGATAGAATCCGGTAACTAAGTAACGGTTTTGTCCGGTGATGGATTGGTTTCCATCACCGGACAAAATAATTCTAGGCAGTTCGGCTGCAGATTATAGGGATAATGCCCAAACGGGCATTATCGCAGATTTTACTCCGCTATTAACCCTCCAGGTTCAAACCAAGTATGAGGTAAGGTGGCGGGAATATGGGCATTAGCCCCACAGTGAACAGTCTAAACTGTATGCAATCTAAAACGGCTGGTAGAAAAGCTTTACACTTTTCTACCAGCCGTTATTTTGTTCTATGGTTATATTCTGCTCTACAGCGACTTAATGTCTTTGAAGCAGGTATCGGCGAGAAGTTATCCCTATCCCTGCTGCTAGCAGCAAAGCGCCAAGAACAGCGGTAGTACCCAAGGCACCCGTTTGCGCTATCGGAGTAGTAACCCGCGTCTGCGTCCTCACGACCTGCTTAGCGGAAGGATTAGCAGCCGGCTTACCTTTGCCCGGGATTACCTGACCCGGTTTTTCAACGCCAGGTTTGCCAGGTTTATCGCCCGTGTCGGGTTTAGTCGGATTGTCTGGTTTTGTCGGATTGTCGGGCTGCGGGGGGCAGGGCTCGGCGGTTAAATCTAACTCCCACTTCACCACAGCACCATCTTTAAGCTTGAAATCAGCAGCATTCTTCAACACTGCCTCAACCACAGCCTTATCCCCCTCAACCTTCGAGCTATACTCAAACACCTCAGAATCAGGCAACTTCACACTACCCGCAACACCACACTTAAGCCGCTCCACCACCGGAGCCGGCGGAACAACCTCAAGACGCAAATCATACTCATGCTCATACGGACCATTATTATCCACCAACTCAATCGGAACATTCGGATCCTTAGGAGTACCCGGAACCGCAGTAATCGAAATCTTCCCATGCTTATCCGGATAATCATGAGTCCCAGGAGTAACCTCTTTCCCATCAATCATCCACTTCACACCAGGAATATTCGGAACCGTAAAAGTACCAGTCCCATCATCAAAACTAGGCGAAACCACCTTAACCTTCTGAGAACCGTAGAAAGTGAAGGTCCACTCTCGATAGCCGCAGTAGCTATTGTCAATGGAATACCAGTCAGAATACTTTGCTGAAGTAGGCGGATCATTATTTAAATTGCAGTAGTCTTTGACATGGGCACGCACTTTCACAGTGGCTTTCCCATCAACATATTTAGTAACGTCAGATACTTTATTTGTACCCGAAACCTGGTCTTGATAGGTGACTTTACCATCGTCGGAGACCAGGTAATACTTTAACCGGTTGTCATCGGGAATCTGGAAAGTATCATTAGTTTCGCCAACGTTATCGGCAGCAGTGGGCTTTTCAGGCTCAATATTCCCATACCAAAATGCCTTATTTTCTTCCCCAGTATCCTTATATAGCCGTATGCGGTTCAAATCAGATACATATTTTACCGGCGACCCATCTTTATGGACGTAGTTATTTTGAACCCCTCCTTGATAAGCATAGCCAGGACGAGGTTTCGCACCCCAGTATTTTATCTCGGCAGTCTTACCATCGGTATATTTCAGCACTTCATTCACATAATTGAAGTATTTTTTAACCTCAATTTCTGCATATCCTTTCCCCGCATAGGTAATATCCTTACAGGTCGTGCCGGCAGCAGCTACATCTACGCATTTGCCATCAACCCAGAGAACGTTTACAGATTTGTCTTCCTTTACCAGCTCGTCTGCCCTTGCTTTTGCGTCTGTGAGACTTCCTGCTCCCGTCGGATATAGGCAGATTAAATCTCCCTTGTTGTGACGGCAAGTATCGTTACCAGGCTTGGGATCTTCTCCCTCGTCATATTGAGCTTCAAAACTCATTACTTCAGCATCGGAAAGCAACTCGCCACCTGGAACCTCAAAAGTATAAGCGGCTTTATCAGCGGGAATCTCGCAAGCTCCGTCCGTACGTTTCAAAACCAGCTTCACGGTTGCCGGCCAGCCGTCCTTTGTTTTATCTAATGAATCTTCCGGAGGTAAAAACTTCGGCATACTGTATGCAGAAAGTTTAATCTCCTGCAAATCTGTCCAGGTGTCAGTGCCTGGTTTTAGATAGCTGACATAGGGGGTGAAAGCTAGCGGTCCCGAGGCTGCTCCGCCTTCGCGTAGCAACGAATACTGCACCATCAAACGAGCTTTTTTATCTTTTCCCAGGTAATCAATTACGGCATTATCTTTCCAACTATCAGTGGTCACCCCAGGGGTTACTTTCCATTTCGGAGATTGTTCCTCGGTACATTCAGGGAGCTTTTGAGGAGCCCGTGCAGGGGCAGGAACAACAGTAGTCTCCCCTTGCTTGGGCTGGGTTTCCACTTCAGGCTGCTGAGGAGAACTGGATTCAGCCACAGTATTTGACTGCGAGGAGGCAGATTCAACCGTAGATTTTGGCTGGGGTGCCGGAACTTCTTGCTTAGCTAGCTCTGATTGGGAGCTAGTAGCTGTATCGTCATTTACAGCTTCGTCAGCATTCGCATCAGCAGCCCCTACCATAGCTCCACTAAAAGTGACTGCTAAAGAAACTGCCGCAGCGAGCCCAAACCGAAGAGAGGGTCTAAACCCCTGAACCTTTTGCTTCATGTTTTCACCTGAACTTTTTATGTATCCAACGGGGTGACATTAAAAGTCCATTATAGGCTATTTTTCCACGTAAACCAGATTTTGTGAGCAAAGAGTTATTTTCTACGTACAACGATTAAGAGAAATCCACTTACCCCCTGTGGTTCATTTTCGCCCTCCCCAGACAAAACCACCCTCCCAATACCGCCAAATCGTCCCATATCGACCACAATTCCCATCTCGGGAGGGCGCAACTGTATCGGGAGGGCGAAAACGTCACCCTAGGGCGCGGCAAAGCGCAAATATAGGGGCGGTTTTATGTCTAAGGCTAGATAGTCAAGTATCAAAAGACGCGATTACTGTTAAACGTGAGGGCTAGGTTTTTCCTCATGTAAGCCCGAGGGTAGGTTTTTCATGATCAGCCTCTACAGCGGGTCTGGCTCGGTAAAAGCACTCCGGGGACCCCGTGACCGGCTTTGCCGGTCAAGCCCCTCTCGTATCTTTTACCGGCCGCGACCCTTGTTATTTTAGGCATACCCAAACCCTTAATCGTAAGGACAACGGCGTTATACTACCTGATCACGCTACATTATGAGCTCTGGTAGAACTTGTCCCCCGGGCAACAAGCTACCGAAACAGTTACTGTACATGCGGATACCTACCGACATTTTTGGCGTAAAACGTGTTTTCGTAAGAAAACCAAGGGACGCTCCGACCGAAACATTGACCATGGTGCCAGTGGGCTGAATTATTCCTCTAGTGCGCAAGCCACCGATTTCCGGAAAACAATGACGGGACTAAAAAGTAAAAATATCCCGCAGCAGATATGCCTAGGCAGCAGCACTTTTACAAGTACGCCTGGGGGAGAAGTTTTATGCGAGCAGGCTAGGTGGGCGTAAAAATCTAAAAAGCCATAGGGCTTTTTAGAGTTTTTGGGCAGGAGGAAAAACCTAGCTCCCGCGTTTGCTGAGCGCGTGGGGGCGGATTTATGCCGAGGGGTAGGCTTCGGGCACTAAATCCGTGAAAATGCCAGAGCATTTTCCGGATTTCGGGGCGCGAGGCAAAATCCGCCCGCACGCGCGGAACTAGGCTTTCCTGAACCGAACGCTGAGGAAGGAACTATTTAAATTCCAGATGTTTGCCGGCGAAATCGGTGCGGATGCGCGCTACCTGCTGCTCGGCGGATTCTAGCTGCTGGACGACTTGCGCGGGCGCAGTTCCTCCCCGACCGGCGCGGGACCGCACTGAACCGGCAGGGCTGAGAACTTCTCGTACTTCAGGGGTTAATAGCGGATCAATAGCGGCGAATTGTTCGTCACTCAAATCCGCGAGCTCTATCCCGTTTTCTTCACATTCGCGCACGCAGGCTCCGGATACTTCATGCGCTTGCCTGAACGGCATTCCTCGCGCCACTAGCCACTCGGCAATATCGGTGGCGAGCGAGAACCCTTGAGGCGCGAGTTCTTCTAGGCGAGTGTAGTCAATCTTCATAGTGGCTATCATGCCGCTGACTGCTGGAAGTAATACCTCTAAAGTATCAACCTGGTCAAAGACTGGTTCTTTATCTTCTTGCAGGTCACGCGCATAGGCAAAAGGTAGACCTTTGAGCACCGCGAGCAGAGCGGTTAAATCCCCTATCATGCGACCGGCTTTGCCACGCGCCAATTCTGCCACGTCCGGATTCTTCTTTTGCGGCATGATTGATGAACCGGTAGAGAACGCATCATCTAAGGTGACATACCCAAACTCTTTGGTATTCCAGATAACGATTTCTTCTGCGATTGAGGAGATATCAACCCCGGTCATGGCACAGATAAACGCAAACTCGGCAACCACATCGCGGGTGGCGGTTCCGTCGATGGAGTTTTCTACTACCCGCTCAAATGCCAGGTCTTCCCCCACTTGCACTGGGTCTAACCCCAGGGTGTTGCCCGCGAGCGCTCCGGAACCGTAGGGGCTGGCGGCGGCGCGCCGGTCCCAATCCTCAAAACGCTGAATGTCTCGCAATAGCGGCCAGACGTGGGCGAGTAACTGGTGGGCTAGCAATACCGGCTGGGCGTGCTGCATATGGGTACGCCCAGGCATCACGGTATCTCCGGCGGCTTTCGCTTGGCTTACAAGAGCCTCGACTACCTCGATGATGCGCTCGGAGAGGGCGCGTGCCTGGTTTCGCAGGTACATGCGAATCAGGGTAGCGATCTGGTCGTTGCGGCTGCGTCCAGCGCGCAGTTTCCCCCCTAAATGCTCGCCAGCCTCCTCTAATAGTCCTCTCTCTAAGGCCGTGTGCACGTCCTCGTCAGCTGGGTCGGGAGTGAAGGCACCGCTTTTAACTTTTTCTTCCAGCCGCCCTAAAGCCGCCAGCATTTGCGATAGTTCCTCGCTGTCTAGCAGACCGGCTCCTGCGAGCGCTCGGGCATGAGCGCGCGAACCGGCTAAATCGTAGAGCGCCAGGCGCCAATCGAAATGGGTGGATACTGAAAGTGCCGCCAAAGCCTGGGAAGGGCCGCCCGAAAAGCGTCCTCCCCAAAGCGATACCTGTTCGCTCATAGTTATTTCTTGCTTTCTTTTTGTTCCCGCGCGGCTGCTAACTGGGTTGATAGCCCATAGATTCCGATAAATCCGCGCGAGAGGGACTGGTCAAAGCTGTCTCCTGAATCGTAGGTCGCCAGGTTGAAGTCATACAAGCCGACCGCAGAGCGCCGCCCATCAACTACTGCCCGCCCGCCGTGCAGAATCATCCGGATATCGCCGGTAACATATTTTTGGGTGTTTTCTACGAAGGCATCTAACGAGCCTTTGAGTGGCGAATACCATTGCCCCTCATAAACTAGCTCTGACCAGCGTTGTTCTACTTGCCGTTTGAAGCGTCCTTGTTCGCGTTCTAGGGTCAGGTTTTCCAGGTTTTGGTGGGCGATAATCAGCGCCACTGCGCCGGGAGCCTCATAGATTTCCCGCGATTTAATCCCTACCAGGCGGTCTTCCACCATATCTAGGCGACCTACCCCTTGGGCTCCTGCCCGGCGGTTCATTTCCTGAATGATTTCCAGGGGAGACATTTTTTGCCCGTCTAAAGCTACCGGCACGCCCTCTTCAAAACTAATAACTACCTGGTCAGGAACGGGAGGATAGGCCGGGTCATCGGTGTAAACATATACGTCTTTAGTGGGCGAGTTCCATAAGTCTTCTAGATATCCGGTTTCTACCGCGCGCCCCCACACGTTCTGGTCGATAGAGAAGGGGTTATGTTTGGTGGTTTCAATCGGGAGTTCGTGTTCTTCCGCATATTTAATCGCCACGTCCCGGGTAAGAGCCAAATCCCGCACCGGGGAGATGCATTTAATCTCCGGGTTTTGGCTGGTGAGCGACACCTCAAAGCGCACTTGGTCGTTCCCTTTTCCGGTGCAGCCGTGAGCTACGGTATCGGCACCAAAGTCTTTCGCTACTTTTACCAGGTGTTTACAGATTAGCGGCCGAGAAAGTGCCGATACCAAGGGGTATTGATCCATATACAGACCGTTGGCTTTGATTGCCGGTAGGCAATATTCTTCGGCGAACTCATCTTTCGCGTCAGCCACATAGGCATCGACTGCCCCGCAGTCCAGCGCGCGCTGGCGGATTACTTCTAGGTCTTCCCCGCCTTGTCCTACGTCTACGGCGCAAGCGATTACTTCTTTGCCGGTTTGTTCTTCAATCCAGCCGATGGCTACCGAAGTGTCTAGCCCGCCCGAATAGGCTAGGACTACCCGTTCTTTACTCATAGTTGTTCTCCTTTTCCTAGGTCTTTTTCTATCTGTTTTAATGTATTTTTCAAAGCGGGAATCAGGGTTAGCGCTTCGGATAACTCAATAATTAGGGGTGGAGCTAGGCGAATAATGTTCGCTGCCGGGGCATTTACGATAAACCCGGCTTTAAATAGCTTTTTTGCCAGATTCGGGGCAATATTTTTTTCGAGGATGAGGCCGCGCAGCAGCCCCTGTCCCCGGGTCGCTTTGATCCCCGGGATTTGGGCATCTTCAATCGCCTGCATCCAGGCGTCCCCAACTTTAGCGGCATGAGACGGCAAATCCAGCTCCTCCATCAGGTTGATGGTGCGCGCTACTACCGCACTTACCAGCGGGTTTCCTCCGAAGGTAGTACCGTGACTTCCTGGTTTGAGGGCGGTGGCGGCGCGTTCGTTCATAGCTACACATGCCCCGACCGGCACTCCCGCACCTAGGCCTTTAGCTAAAGTCACCACGTCCGGAACTATTTCTTTCCCATCATGGCAGATTCCCTGGTGAGCGAGCCATTTTCCGCACCGCGCCATCCCGGTTTGAACTTCGTCAAAAACCAGCAATGCTCCAGCGCGATCTGCCAGCCCGCGCGCGGCTGCTAAAAATTCGGGCGCTAGGGGGATTACTCCGGCTTCTCCTTGCAGGGGTTCTAGAAAAATCGCGGATACGCCCTCGGGGTCTACTGCCTCAATTCCCGCTACCGTGGCTGCTACAAACTCGGTAGGCCCCACGAAGGGAGCAAAGGGTTCGCGGTAGGGAGCTTTATAGGTCAGTGAAAGCGACCCCAGGGTGCGACCATGGAATGCGCCTTTTAGCGCAATCGCTCGCCCTCCCGGCCGGGCGGCTAAGGCCATTTTCAAAGCGGCTTCATTGGCTTCGGTGCCTGAGTTTACGAATAGCACTCGCGCCTGGGAGGTGATTTCTGCCTGTACCTCGCTACCCCACCCTGCGGCGCAGATTCTTTTGACTGCTTGCGCGGCCTCTACCTGCTGAGGGGTAGTGAAAAAGTTAGAGACATGAGTAAAGCGGCTGGCTTGCTCCCCGATAGTCTTCACTATTTCCGGATGGGCATATCCGAGAGCGTTTACCGCGATTCCGCCCAGCAAATCTAGGTATTCTTTACCGTCTGTATCCCACACCCGGATGCCTTGGCCGTGGGTAAAACACGCCTGCGGCTGCCCGAAAACTCCTAAAAGGTTTTCTTGGTAGGCGCTGATCCATTCAGAGTTAGTCATGGCTATCTCCCATCACCATAGTTCCAAATCCGGTATCGGTGAAGATTTCTAGCAGCATCGAGTGCGGCACCCTCCCATCAATAATGGTGGCGCGGGGTACTCCCTGCTCACAGGCTTGGATACAGGCTTGCACTTTGGGGCGCATTCCCGCTTCCAAGGTAGGCAGCATTTCGGCGGCTTCGCTTGCCCGAAGCTGCGAAATCCGACTATCTGGGTCTGGCCAGTTGCGATAGAGTCCTTTCACATCGGTGAGGACGATTAGTTTCTTAGCCCCGATGGCGCCCGCGACTGCCGCGGCCGCCAAATCTGCGTTGATATTTAATACCTGCGTAGGGTTGTCTTGGTTTACCGCAATGGAGGAAACCACCGGGATACGCCCCGATTGCAGCAAATCTTCTATCGGCCCGGGATCTACCGCGGTTACTTTACCCACTAGCCCCAGGTCGACGGGTTTTCCATCTACTGTCGCTCCTTGTTTTTGGGCACGTAAAAACGCTCCGTCCTCCCCGGAAATCCCGATTGCCGCAATGGAGGATTCGTTGAGTAACGAAACCAGTTCGCGCTGCACTGTCCCGGTCAGGATCATGCGCACGACTTTTATTACTTCTGGGCTGGTGACCCGCAGACCGGAAACAAAGGGGGCTTCAATCCCCAGGGTTTTCAGCATGGAGTTGATTTGCGGGCCGCCCCCATGCACCACAACCGGTTCAATCCCCCATTCATGCAGGAAACTTACGTCCTGGGCGAAAGCGGCTTTTAGCTCTTCAGATATCATGGCGTTTCCGCCGTATTTAATCACGATCCGTGAGCCGGAGTATTCGCGCAGCCACGGCAAGGTTTCTAGCAGTACTCCGGCTTTGTCCCAGGCTGATAAATTTTTTGTGCTCATGAGGAATAGTCCGCGTTGATGTGAATATATTCGTGGGTAAGGTCGTTGGTCAGTACGCTGGCCTGGGCGTTTCCGGCTCCTAGGCGTACCTCTAGATGCACGTCACGGCTTTCAAAGGGAACATCCTCGCGGTTTCCCCAAGCGGCGCCGTTTTTACAAACTTGCACCCCGTTGAACAGTACCGATACCGCGCTCGGTTCGTAGGGGCAAACGCTTTCGGGTACGGTTCCCAGTTCGGACACGATTCTTCCCCAGTTGGGGTCACACCCGGCGATTGCGGTTTTTACCAGGTTTGAGCGAGAAATGGTTTTCGCCGCGATTAACGCTCCGGCTTCACTTTCGGCCTCGGTGACTGCTATTTCTACCGTATGCTGCGCACCTTCCGCATCATCAGCGAGTTTACGCGCTAACTGGGCGCAAGTTTGAGTGAGCGCGTCGGTAAATCCGCTGGGAACCGTTCCACTTTCCCCGGAGGCCAGCAAAAGTACAGTGTCGTTGGTGGACATACAGCCATCAGAATCTAGGCGGTTAAAGGTTTTCGCGCAGGCAACTTCCAGCGCCTTTTGGGCAGTTTCGGCATCGAGGAGGGCGTCAGTGGTGATTACACAAAGCATCGTGGCTAGGGCGGGAGCAAGCATTCCTGCCCCTTTCGCCATTCCTCCGATTTGATAGCCTTCCGCCTGCAAATGAACGGTTTTAGGTTCGTTATCGGTGGTGAGAATCGCCCAGGAAGCATCTGCGCCGCCCTCTTCAGATAGGCTCGCGGCAGCACTTTCAATCCCGGAGAGCATTTTGTCCATCGGCAGAGGTGTCCCAATCATTCCGGTGGAGCACACTAATACCTCTCGCGGATCTATTTGTAGAGCATCCCCGACTGCCTTGGCGCTGGCGACCGTATCTTTAAGACCGTTTTCCCCGGTGCAGGCGTTGGCGCTGCCAGAGTTCAGCACTACGGCGCGCATACCGGTAGCCCCTTTACTGAGAACTGCCCGCGAGTAGAGTACAGGGGCGGCGGCGAAACGGTTGGAGGTGAATACCCCAGCGGCTACCGGGTTTTCCCCGGTGTTGAGGACGAGGGCTAGGTCTTTGCGTCCTTTGCGGCGCATTCCGGAGGCGATTCCGCAGGCTTTGAATCCGGGTACGCTGGTTACGCCTTGGAGGCTTTTGTCTTTTTTCACGGGGCAACTCCAATCTGGTTGATGCCGGTATATTCGTCTAGTCCGAGGGCGAGGTTGGCTGATTGCACGGCGGCTTGCGCGGTTCCTTTTCCTAGGTTATCCAGGGCGCTGAGGGCGATTATTTTTCCGGACCGCTTATCTAGCGCCACCTGTACCTGCACGTTTGCACTGCCGGTCACTGCTTGGGTTTGTGGCCAAATACCGGGGTCAAGTACCTGTATAAGGTTTTCTTCCCGATAAAAATCCTGGTAGAGGGCGTGTAACTGCTCGGTGGTAGTTTTTTGAGTCGCAGCGGCAGTTACGGTTGCCAGGATTCCCCGCGACATGGGTACTAACACTGGAGTGAGGGTGATTTTATAGTCCTCGGGGTTGTTTCCGCTGCTAACTGCGAAGTTTTGCGCGATTTCGGGAATATGGCGATGGGTTCCGCCTACCGCATAGGGCTGGGCATTGCCGAGGGCTGCGGTGGCTAATAGGTGCGGTTTTAGGGATTTTCCGGCGCCGGAATATCCCACCGCTAAAGTGGCGACAATATCGTTTGGGTCAATCAATCCGGCAGCTACCAGAGGTTGAAAAGCCAAGGTAACAGCAGTTACGTTACATCCGGGAACCGCGATCTGCTGGGTAGTCGCCAGCTGTTCGCGCTGTGAAGGCCCGCAAGCACGCTGAAGTTCGGGCATTCCATAGGTCCAGGCCTGGCAATATTCGCCGCCATAGTAACTATCCCAGGCGGCTTTAGAGGTGAGCCGATGGTCGGCTCCGCAATCTACCAACAGGCTTTCTACCCCGGCAGCGCGCAGTTGCGCTGCTATTTTCCCGGATTGTCCATGTGGCAATGCTAGGAAAATCGCGGCGCTTTCTTTTAGCGCCACCGGGTCTACTGCTTTTAATTCTTGCTTGGCTAATTGGGGAACTTGGGGATGAAACTCCCCTAGCTTTTTTCCTGCCGAGGAGGACGCGCATAGCTGCTCAATTTGAAAGCGCGGATGGGCAGCTAGCAGACGCAGAATTTCTCCGCCGGCAAAGCCACTGGCACCGATAATTGAAACTTTCATAGTGCATATTTATATCAACCATTGAATATATATGCATAATTGGGAGAGGTTGATGTGAGTTAAGATACTCACCGCCACTAAGAGAATGCCTCTCCGGCAAACCCGGCGACAAAATAGCTAGACACCTACAGTTTGTCCCCATAAATGCGCGGAAACTTTGAGGCAGAAAAAGCAAAAATCCGCGCCCTGTCGCAAAGCTCAACCAGCTAATCGACAGGGCGCTAAGAAAACCAAGCGCCAAACTATAGCTATTTCTTGATTTCTTTAACCATCTGCCTCGCCCAGTCGCGAATCATTTGCTCGTCACGGAAATCGCCCTCAACCGCTCCCCCAAGACGCGCAACGGTACGCTCGCGCAAAGAAAGCTGCGAGGGATCTAGCCTGCCCGGGAAAGTCACGTAACCTTTAGGTTCAATATTCAAAAGCACCGGCCCAACCCGGGAAGGATCTTGCACTTTATCGTGCGGAACCCCAGATAGCCCCACCGAGAAAGCCCAAATGGGAATATGGCGCAACTGCGACGAAAAACGCCGACAAAAATCCGTAGCTTCATCCATCCATCTAGTCAGATACACCGCTGAACCAATAACCACTGCCCCATAGACATCTAGACTGTAGACCTCTTCCGGATTCTTAAGCTCTACCTCCAAACCGGCATTTTCTAATTCCTCGGCAATAGTTTTGCCAATCTCGCGCGCAGTTCCATGTTTGGACGCAACCGTTACTAAAACCTTCATAGCTCTAGTATGACCATTTTTCTAAAACTTGTCCTGAAAAGACCGAAAAATCTAGTTTTCTCTTAGACTGGAGAACGTGTCACCGATCGGTTCTTCCTCTCGCAGAGCGCCAAAGCTCACCGATCTAACCGTGGTATCCAAATACACCCTCGACCCAGTGGTGCTCTGCCGCGCGACCGGAATACATCGAATCTCTGAACTGGGCAGAGGAAGCACCCGAGACGTATCCGAACTGTTCGCCCTCCCCAGCCAAGACTTTCATAGCTTTCTATGCAGCAATGAGGGCGGAAAATTCTTAGCTCAGCTGCGTCAAGATTTACAGCGCCCCCTATGCGTCTGGTTAGGGGCGGGCAGTAGCGAAGAAGCCGAACGCCTCTCCCGCTTACTAGGAACTAGCCGAATAATTGACGGCGCCACTTACCCGGAAGGCTTGGAATACCGTAAACGTTTAGTCAGCTCATCTGAAACGCCAACCCAGGCGGAAAATAACAAAAAACGCCCTTGGATACTAGATCCGCGCAACCTGATGGGTGCAATCATTGATCAGTGGGAAGATTTAAGCGAAAACGCCAGGCAGAGGGTGCGGCAAGCACTGCTCGGAATAGATGCAACCCACCTTTCTCCCGAGATTTCCGGTGCCTTAACAGCTTGCGGAATAAAACAAACACATCGTTCCCGACTGATTAAATGGTTCACCAACCCGAAAGTTCTGGCATATCTGCTGGTAGTTACCTATTCTAGTTTACGAGTATTGCCAGTAAGCCTCGTAAAAGAGTTCCACGGCTCCCTGTTGGTTCTGTGGACGATGGATATTACCACCGCCATCCCTTACGCCTGGGGGGTGCTGGCTATGTTTACCGCTAAACGCCAGTGGGTGCGCATTGTTGGCACTTTTACCACCGCAGTCACTTTCGCCGCCCCGTACGTGTATTTTGCTATGACCGGTCGAGACTATCCAACCTATGTAATAGTGGTGGTCATCTTATTTATTATTTCCGGTTTCCTAGTAGAGGGCACAAAATACCTGCGGGAACGCTACCTCCTTAACTTCTTGATAAAGGCGCGCTAAGCTGCGGCGCTGCATACAAAAAGTTGCGCGCGGTGGTGGCGCGCAAGAGACGCTACCTGTCTACCGGCTCTTTTGCGCTCGGCGTTTGGCAGCTTGCGGACCTATAAAGGTACGCACAACCCCGTTACCAATAAAGTAAACTCCGCTAATCCACCACAGCCACCAAACGATTGGATTACGCTCCGGGAAATAGATAGTGAGCCAAATAATGCAAAACAGCCAGACAACTACCGACAAAATATTTAGCCACCGCAGTCGTTCCACCCGGAAAGGATGACAGAAAGTAAGGGGAGAAAGCGTCAAAACAATAAATAACACCACTATCGTGAGGTTAAACCACCAGCTCATATCCACTAAATACAGATACAAAATCACGATATTCCAGGCGGCCGGGAAGCCCACGAAATAGTTATCGGAACTCTTGGCTTTCTTATTGCAGTAACAAAACATTGAGGACGCGCAAACTGCCACCATCAACACCGCAGTCACTATCAAATCAATACCCTTGCCGGGCACGCCAGGAGCAAACGACAGGTTTTGAGACATAAAAATTGCAGGAATAAACGTCCAGGTCAAGTAATCGACAATCAAGTCGAGGGAAGAACCATCAAACCAGGGAACAACCTCTTTAACCCGGTAACGCCGAGCAAAAGTGCCATCAAGACCATCAACAATCAGGCTAATAGCCAGCCATCCCCACATTTGGAGATATTCTTGACGCATCAAAGCCAACATGGCACAGCACGCCCAAATTACCGCTGACCCGGTAAAAGCATGTACAGCCCAGGCTTTCAGGTGATCAGCGCGAGTGAACTGGGACTTATCCGCACTTGAAGTCTCTTTCATAGTCCCTATTTTGCCCTAGGGTTTCGAATAAGCGAAACCCTGAAACCTGTTGTGGGGCTTTAACCGTCCTTCTCCCCAAGAGGTTCCTCTGAGCTAAGCTATAAAATAGCTCTATGAGTTCCGCCCCACTAAATGAACTCCTGGACGATTTAGAGGACCAGGATAAGCTGGATGACCCTTTAGAAGTACTCTCCGGTTTCACTACTTGGGCAGCCTCTACCCGTCGGGCACTGTATCCCCATCAAGAACAAGCTGCCACCGAGATTTTTGCGGGCAACCATGTAATTGCCGCCACCCCCACCGGTTCTGGTAAATCAATGATTGCTCTCGCCGCCCATCTGGCGGCACTGGCCAACAATCAGCGCTCTTTCTACACCGCACCGATTAAAGCCTTAGTTTCTGAAAAATTTTTCTCGCTGGTAGACCTATTCGGAGCTCGCAATGTCGGCATGATTACCGGCGATATTTCCTTAAATGCACAGGCTCCAATCATCTGCTGCACCGCTGAAATCCTGGCCAACCAGTCACTTCGCGAGGGCAGCGAACTAGATGCGGGAACGGTAGTCATGGACGAGTTTCATTACTACGCCGACCCTGACCGAGGTTGGGCTTGGCAAGTTCCACTCTTAGAACTGCCACACGTACAGTTTGTCCTCATGTCTGCCACCCTAGGGGATGTAGATTTTTTCGTACGCGATCTAAAAGAGCGTACTAAAAGAGAAGTAGCGCTAATAGACAACGCCAAACGTCCCGTACCTCTAGAAATGTCCTACACCGAAGATGAACTGCAATACCTACTGGAAAGCCTGGTAGAGGCGGGACACTGGCCAATCTACCTGGTACATTTTTCCCAAAATGACGCGGTCAAAACCGCCCAGGGACTAGCCTCCGCTAATCTCGCCCCTCGCAAGCAACGGGAAAAAATCGCCAGCTACCTAAAGGGAGTACATTTTGGCAAGGGGTTCGGACAGACTCTTTCCCGACTGCTACGCCTGGGGGTAGGGGTACATCATGCGGGAATGTTGCCCCGCTACCGCCTCTTAGTCGAACAACTCGCTCAGCGAGGCTTATTGGCAGTAATCTGCGGCACTGACACTTTAGGGGTGGGGATAAATGTTCCTATCCGTACCGTGGTTTTCACCTCCTTGGTAAAGTTTGATGGACACCGCGAGCGGCATCTCTCCGCCCGAGAATTCCATCAGATTGCGGGTCGAGCTGGACGCGCCGGTTTTGACACTATGGGATTTGTTGAAGTGCAGGCTCCTGCCGAAATAATAGAAGCCAAGAAACTTGCCCAAAAGGACGGAAAACGCAAGAGCTCGTCCTCGGCAAAAAGCCAGAAACCGAAAATCTCTTGGGGGCGGGGAACTTTTGAGCGTCTGCAATCTGCCCCACCCGAGCCGTTACGCTCCCATTTTCAAATTGATCATTCAATGGTGCTCAACGTACTTGCCGGTCGGCGCAACGGCGGCAAGCATTTAGCGTGGTTAGCTCGCAATAACCATGACCGCCCGCAGCAGATTAACCCCCATTTGCGCCGCCTAGGGCAGGTTTATTCTTCGTTAAAACAGGCGGAGGTGATTAGACATCTCCCCTCTGAAAAGGCAGGGTATCGCGGTCGGGTAGAGCTCACCCAAGAGCTTCCACAGGACTTTGCCCTTAACCAGCCGCTCTCTCCTTTCGCCCTCGCTGCCCTGGATTTACTAGATTGTGACAGTCCCGATTATGCCCTCGATTTGGTTTCGATTGTGGAATCGGTATTAGAAGATCCCCGCCAGGTGCTTATCGCCCAACAAAAAGCCGAACGTGACCAGGTATATCAGCAGCTCAGACGGGAAAAGGTTGAATATAATCAACGGCAAGAAATCTTGGATGAAATTAGCTGGCCACAGCCACTTGCACAGCTAATAGCGGGAGCGTTTCACACTTTCGCGCAATCTAATCCCTGGGTCTATGGCTTTGCGCCCTCACCAAAATCTGTGGTGCGTTATCTGGTGGAAAATGCGCTAACTTTCACCCAGTTCATTTCCCGTTTTGACCTTTCACGCAGCGAGGGCGTGGTGTTGCGTTATTTAACCGACGCTTACCGCGCTTTGGGGCAGATTGTTCCTCCGCACCGCCGCAGTGAAGACTTCGAGTTGATATTGGAGTGGCTGGGGAAAACGGTAAGGGGCGTGGATTCTTCCCTGCTTGACGAGTGGGAGTCTTTAGCCAGCGGGAAAAGAACTAGCGACACCCCGATGGACAGTGATGAAGAAACCGCTTTTGGGGTGGGGGATAATATCCCTTTGAGCGCTAATCCATTTGCGCTACGTAAGGCGCTGCGCAACGAAAGCTGGCAGCGCGTAGAGGCAGTTGCTTTTGATGATGTAAACCGTTTGCAAGCTGGCGCACTTTTGCGCGCTGACGGTAGCTCCTGGTCTACAGCTGATTATAAAGAGCTGCTTGATGACTATTGGGAACGTTATGACGACCTGGTTTTAGACCAAGAGGCCCGCTCGGCGAGCCACGCGGTGATTAACGAGGGCGAGCAAGCGCGAGAGGTACTGTCGCGTTATCTGGATGCAGATAGCCATTTACTCCGCGGCAGTAATGTGTGGTCTTTATTGCAGGAAGTAGATGATGGCAGCGGTCTTTGGGAATGGCGAATGCTTTTTGCCTTAGATATAGCTAAAACCGATGAAAGTGGGCAGCTTTGTCTGTATCTGGTTGCCTATGGGGATTTATTTTAGGAGATTTCTTCCCGTATTCCTCCCCTAGAGCACTTCAGCACTTGCGATAGGTTTTCTGCAAATAGGCAGCGGGTTTAACTGGATTTGGCACGCCCTCTAGACTTAAAACTATGGATTTAGAAACCAGTGTAGCAAGGGTAGATGAGCGGATTAGCGCTGCCTGTGAGGCGGCGGGCAGGAATCGCAGCGAAGTTACTTTAGAGTTGGCGGTCAAGACCCGCAGCAGCCAAGAGATTATTGCTGCTGCTAAGCAACTAGTTAAGCGCGGTCTGCCAGTGGTTCTAGGTCACAACCATGTTCAGGAAGCCCAGGCAACCAACCCGGCAATACGGCAGGTCGATCTTGGCGCTACAGTTCATATGATAGGGCATTTACAGGGCAATAAGATTAGCGCCGCTTTAGAGGTTTGCGACCTGGTTGAAACCGTGGATTCAATTAAAACTGCGCAGCGTTTGGTGCGCCGCCTGGAAGCGAACTATCCGGGGCGCACTTTACCTTGCTTTATTGAAGTGAACTGTTCGCGCGAAGCCGCTAAGGCGGGGGTAAGCCCGGAAAAAGCGGAAGATTTAACCCAGCAGGTCTTAGCTATGGAGCAGCTACGGCTTTGCGGTTTTATGACAATTGGGGCGCTTAGCTTAGATGAATCCCAAATTCGTTCTTCTTTTGAAATCCTGCGTAACCTGCGTGATAAAACCGTAGCTAGCGGAGGACGAGGACAAGATGCCACCGAACTTTCGATGGGAATGTCCCAAGACCTGGAACTGGCAATCGCAGAGGGCGCAACTATAGTACGTATCGGCACCGATATTTTTGGTTCGCGCAACTACCACTAGAGGCTGCACCTACCTCTTTCAGAAAAAGCAAGCAGTACCCTGAGCGGACGGTCTAGTTAGTCAGCTACCTAGTTGGCCACCCGACGTGAATCTAGAATCGCTTCTACATCCACCGGTTTGGTTTGGGCGATTAACTGGGCAGTGGTCAGCGATTCTTCAGTGCGGGCTTGGGGACGGCTAGGGCGATAGGGCGAATGCGACCTGCTTGCTAAATGCTGCGATAACAATTCGGAGGCATCTACGTCACGGCGCGCCAGTCGCGGTTTAAGCGCATAAATCGGTTTCGGCATCGGCGTGGGAGTCCAGGCACGCCCAGAGGAAACAGCCGGTAGGCTAGCTGAATCTTGCTTATTTGCCGCGCTATTGCCGGTGTGTGCGCTGTTAGTAACTGCGGAGATTTCGTCAGCTTTTTCAACAGAAACTGATGTCGAAATCGCCTTGGTTTCCAAGGCAGGCTGCGCGTCAAGATTGCTTACTGTTTCTAGCTTACTGGTTGCTATTGAAGTCTCATTAGCGCTGTAAGCTAGCTCTCCAGCAACTTTTGTCGGCAACGTTGATTCTTCTGTCTCAGTTGATTTTGCCGTAGCTGCCTGTGTTTGCGTTTCCTGGCCGGCGGTAAAAATCTCGCGGAACATTGAAGCCCGGCGAGCCGCATCAGCCATTTTAGCTAGGGCTGCGCGTCCTTTGCCCGTTGCAGATAGATTCTCTTTCGCATAGGACTCGCAAGATTGCGTTAGAGCGGTTTCGGTTTTCGCTTGCGCACCCAGCGTTACTTGGTTTTCCTTAACGTCTGCTGCGGCTACCGCCTCGCCTTGGGAGCTAGCTTTAGCTTTTGCCGTAATTTGGGCGAATTTCTTTTCACTTTCGCTCATGCGGTGACCCTTAGCGGGGCGAGCTTCAAGAGAATGAATATATTCAAGGGCGCGCTGATCGTTTTCGCGACCAGCCTTTGCGGCTCGCACCCCTAATCCTAAGGTGGCAGTAATAGTTGCCAACGGGATCAGTACCCACAACCAGGAAAATGAGGAGATAACAAAGGCAGCGGTAACTAGTACCATCATCACCGCGAACTGTACGGTGAGCAGGGTAAGACGGCGGCGGGCTGCTTGCTCCCTAAGCTGTATTTGCTGCGCGCGTCTTAGTTTGGCGGCATTAAGTTCACTTTGGTCGCGTTGGGTTGGCGCTACTGGTCGCTGCATACTTCCTCCTAAAACCGGGGGGGTTATCCGGTAACCGTCCCGTTTCGTTTGCGTAGGATGAGTATTTAATACCCGCAATCCCGCACTAAAACGGTCTTTACCATGAGAATTAGCTTGCCGACGTTTGATATCGATTAAGAGCGGTAGATATATTCCTCCCAGAATCAACACCAATGCCGGTAAGGCAAATCCGATAAACTCCACATATCAAAAATAGGGTATTTAGAGTCAAGAATCTTGCTCCCTAAAGGCGTGTTGAACAGGCAATGTTATGAAATGTTTAGAAAAACGCAACATTCGTAACAACCACATCAGTAGCCACATTATTATTTCTGCTTTAATGCTCTATGACGCAGCAACCTATTCTTAAAACCGATTCACAGCGGACCCAAATGCGGCTTAATATCCAAATACTGAAAATAATCGAAAACTAGAACCCGCCCTCGGCAAAACCGTGAGACTCTCTAGACAGCCCGCCTCTAAAACGCGCCCTATTAATCAAATTGGAAACGTAACCACCCTCTGGAACTTCCTCGGCGGTAGCAGCATAACCCAAATGGTCAGCCCAGTTTCCCGCAATATAATAGAAACCGCGTTTACGCCCTTCAAAACGCAACCCCAACTTTTCAACTACCCGCAAGGAAGCCTTATTTTCGGGACGCACATTTATCTCCACGCGGTGTAAATGAGGAGACCCCAAACATAAATCCAACACCATGGCTACCGCGGCGGTAATCACTCCCCTGCCGCTATATTCCTCACTAACCCAGTAACCCAAATTTCCCGAATGAGACGCACCCAGCGCCACATCCCCGATACTTACCTGCCCTACCAGCTCCTGATCCGCCCAAACACCAAAGGAATAATACATTCCTTTGCGCACCAGTCGAGCGCTACGCCGAATAAAAGCCTCCAACTCCATATCTCGCGCGCGATACCCGTCCGGAGCGTTAGCCTCCCAGGGCGAAAGCCAACGATAATTATCAGCGCGAACCTGCGCCGCCAAACGATGATCACGGGCAGTCATTTCCAGCACTACCAGCCGACCTATTTCAACATTACCCGGCTTGACCAGCCCCAAAGCGCAAGGGTCATCAATCTGAACACTTAAACGCCCTCGAGACAGAAAAGTTAAACGCTCATACAACAAAACGGCAACCTAATCTAGCACCATACAGTGAAAATAATCCCCCTCGGAAACAGCCGTAACCGCCTCGGGGATAACCGCGAGCGCATTCGCACTCGCCATACTAGACAGTAAAAGATCCTCCGGTTTACCGGTTAGTCTTGCCCGATAACCACTGTCGGGAGCACCCACAATTTTAACGGGAACAAACTGGCGTCTACCTGCGGGAGAACGCCACCCACAATCAACCCTGGCTCGTAAAGAAGGACGATAAAGCTCCTGCCAACCAGCCATATGCCGCAGGCAGGGGCGCACGAAAATCTCGTAACAAATTTGGGCAGCTACCGGATTGCCCGGGAGACAAAAAATCGGAGTACCCTCGCCCACTGTTCCATATCCAAGTTGTTTACCAGGGGTCATCGCCACCATATCGAAACGAGCCGTACCTAAAGGAGCTAACACTTCCTTGACTGTATCGCCACTGCCATAGGACAGACCGCCGGTAGTGATAATAATATCTGCCCTAACCAGCTGATCTTCGATAGTTTCCGACAAAGCATTCTGTTCATCAGGAACCGCCGCTACCCGAAAAGTATCGGCTCGCGCATCTGCTACCGCTGAAGAAAGCGCATGTCCATTCGCGTCAAACACCGCACCGGCACGTACCGCTTTGCCCGGTTCAATTAGCTCGTCTCCGATAGATAAAATCACTACTCGAGGACGAGGACGAACCCTCACCCGCAAGCGCCCCACTCCCGCCAGCAGCGCCACCTGCCGAGAACCAATCCGGGTACCGGCACGCAAAATCGTTGTGCCAGCACTTACATCTTGACCGCGGCGTAAAATATTTTTACCTTTCGCCGGGGCAGACAGAATTTGCACCCGTGTCGATCCCTGATCGGTTTCCTCTAACGGAACCACCGTATCTGCCCCCATCGGTAAAGGTGCACCCGATGCAATCCGGACTGCCGCGTTTTCTACCAGGGAGCAGGGCTCGGCATCCCCCGCTTTCACCTCAGCAATTACGTCCAGGTACACTTGACGCATTTTCCCAGCACCACCCACATCTTGGGAACGTACCGCATATCCATCCAAAGTAGCCTGATCAGTAACCGGTAAATCAAAAGGAGCACTCACGTCCTCAGCCAGGACACACCCCACCGCATCCGGCAGCAACACATCCAAAGGATCTAGCGGAGCCACCAGGGATAGACAAGTATTCAAATGTTCCGCAACAGTACGCATTCGCCCTCCTGAAATCTAGTACTGTACCCAGCGTACCTGCCTTAGCCTTTAGCTTGAGGGCGAAAAGCCGAGCGGTCGCAAAGCAGAATCCGGTTATTATTAAGCTATGGAGGCTAAGAGCACCAAAGCGGATTTGAGAAAAAAGTTCCTCTCTCGCCGCCGCCTATCAGTTTTACCTAGTAAACGCGAACAGGAAGCAGCTACTGTGCGTCAGGCAGCCCAGCCATTACTGGATTTTTTAAAACCTGGGGACGCAGTTGCCAGTTACCTATCATTTGACACCGAGGTTCCCACATTTTTACTTAATCAAGCGGTTTTAGATGCCGGTATGAAACTATTTGTTCCTTGCAATCTTGCGCAGCCCCGTTGGGGACGGCTAGATCCGGTACAACACACTCGGGCTCTCTACCGCCGACTAAACCCGCACCCGCCTCTAATTTCTCGGGAACTAAAATGCGCTAATCTAGCAGATTTGGGCGTGAAACTTATTTTCCTACCCGCCGTAGCTGTCGATAGAACTGGAACCCGGCTAGGACGCGGTGCCGGTTGGTATGACCAGGCTTTATCGCACTGCGATGTCGATTGTACCCAGCGTCCACACCTAGTTGCACTGGTACATGATTGGGAGGTTTTAACTGCGGGAACGCTTCCCACAGAACCGCATGACCAGCGAGTTGATCAGGTTTTAACTTCCTCAGGTCGCTTACAGCAATTAACCGTGTCCCCACAGGGCGATAACTAACATTTTTACTGCACAAATTATCGCGGATTATCTTATGCGATAACCACCTACCAGTATTTAGCCATGCGAGAGTTTATTTGGCGTTGGCGACGAACGATTAGTCTGGTTTGTGTAATTGCAGTGATAATAACTTTACTGCGCCTGATATTGCCGCAGATAGAGACTAAACCGGTCATAGTCTCCGCAGTAGATATTCCTGCCGGAACCACCGTCAGCGCTAATCAGCTGCAGATTAAATCAGTTCCCATAGCCACCCTTCCTCCCCAAGCATTCCAGAAAAAAGAGCAGGCTATCGGGCAAAGAACAGCGATTCCCTTAGCGAAAGGAACTACCCTATTTCCAGCGCTTTTTTCATCTTCATCTTTTAGCCGGAAAGCCTATAAAGGACAGGTGATATTGGCTTTACCGCTACGTGAAAGCGATCAAGGACTGGTCGGAGCGGGAGATAAAATCATGTTTTTCCTCTCCGGAGCTAGCAGTCTAGACGCTAAAACCGATACCGCTAACGAACAGGAATCGGGGATTAATCGTAAAAATGCGACAGCAGATAATCCCGGAAATGAATCCCCAGAAAACGGCAGGGGCATTGAGGTAATCAAGGCGCAAGCATTATCCGTGAGTGAAGCCAGTACGTCTCTTACAGGTTCAGGAAAGGTCGCTACCATTGAAGTGGCGGTCAATCCTGCTGATGCTGCTCGGCTGGTACAAGCCAGCAAGAACGAGGCACTACAATTGGCGCGTACAGGTTAATTTTCATCTAAATGAGGAACAATGAGTGAAGAAAAAACCGGTTTCATTGCCGGATTCAAAGAGTTTATTTCTCGTGGAAACGCTATCGACCTGGCAGTTGGCGTAGTTATCGGTGCCGCATTTGGAGCCGTAGTCAGCGCCATTGTTAATAAGTTCATCAACCCGCTAATCGCTGGATTAATAGGCAAACCCAACTTTGATAAGGTTCTAGAATTTCATCTCGGCAGCGCTACCGTGCAACCGGGAGCGATAATCACTGCTCTAGTTAATTTCCTCCTGGTTGCTTTGGCTATTTACTGCTGCATCATCGTCCCGATGAACAAGGTGATTAAGGCACGTGAAGCCAAGAAGAAAACTGAAGAAGAGGACGAAGAACCCCAGACTGACCCCCAGGTCGAGCTACTAACCGAGATTCGCGACCTGCTTCAAGCAGAAAAATCCACTTCCCAAAGCAGCTAGCCTAGTCTCGGCTCTGGCTCGGTAAAAGTACCCTGGGTGAAGCGCGGGGGAAAGTTTGTCCTCCCGTAGTCGTCCGCGTACAGGGGCGGATTTTGCCTCGCGCCCCGAAATCCGGAAAATGCTTTGGCATTTTCACGGATTTAACGCCCGCAGCCTTCCCCTCGGCATAAACCCGCCCCTGCACGCTCAGTGTGCGCCTTACGGGAATCTAGCAAAGCTGTACCCTTTGCGTGGGGGAGAAGTTTTATCCGAGCAGGCTAGGCGGGTATCTGGGTGGATATCGGCGGTTCTTGTTTTCGCTGAGATGTTTACGCAGATGGTACCAGCGAGCGGGGAGCCTGGGTTTTATCCGAGTGGGTGCGGTGGGCATAAGAATTCAGAAAACACCGATACGTTTTCCAAAATTCTTGGGCGAGAGGACAAACTTTCCCCGCACGGACAGATTTCAGTCACACAAGGGGCGCGGCCGGAAAAAGATACGAGAGAAACATGCTAATTAGCGAGAGCAAGGAGGAGTATTTATGCCGATTAGGCTAGGCGGGCGTAAGACTTAGAAAAGACTGAAGTCTTTTCTAAGTCTTTGGGCAGGAGAAAAACCTAGTCCCTCACTTCACAGGCTAGGAACAGCCGGATCAGCGCGGGGGAAAGTTTAGTCCGAGTGGGTGCGGTGGGCATAAGAATTCGGAAAACGCCGCTACGTTTCCCGAATTCTTGGGCGGGAGGACAAACTTTCCCCCGCGCACCCCGGTTATCGAACCCGGATTCCCGGAGTGCTTTTACCGAGCCAGACCTGGATTAGGGACTATTGGTTACGTTCGCGCCAATGCGGCGGCATTTCGGATAGATAATCCACCTCGCGATGCCTCTCCGCTCCATCGCAAGCCTCGTCCTCGTCAAAGACTGAATCAACATTTTCCTGCCAGGAGGTAGGTTTCCCCTCTCGCATACGGATAGAATCAACCTCACTGTAGGTACGTACTGCCGCATGTTTCATAGCTAGCTGTTTCGCTTTACCACGTTTGACAATATCGCGTCTACCTGGCTGTCACGCCGTTGCAAACCTAATTCAGCAAAAAGTAAATCGACTTCCTCATCCAGGCTGCGTCCTTTGCTATCGGAACGAATCCAGGCAAGCAAATCGTCAAGCTGGTCATCTCCATAAGCAGTTAGCGGTAATCCCCTAGAAAGCGGAGGTCGCTTGATGGGGCGATTCGGAGCATCGTCTTCTTCGGGCATCGGCGCAAGCGCCGGTGAAAGCTCGACGGAAGGAGGCTGCACAGCCGGTTCACCAGCGGGAACAGGAGAAGCTGCAACCTGGCGTTGGGCTTGTGCTTTCTTGCGTTCTTCAACTACATCTACCACTAGGTCAAGTAGGCGTTGGGCTTGAGCCGCCGGATCCATAAATACGGCGGTAGAGTAAACCATGCTGACTACCCAACCATATTCTTTAAGCCGGTCAAGCCAATGCCGTTCGCGACGTCGTAATGATTTTTCTGCCACATAGTCGGGATTATCGGTGAGCACTGCGACCAACAATTCATCTGGATAATCGGGATGCCCGATTGCTAAAGGAATCCGCATACCGTTCTTTGGTCCCAGATTCGGGATTACGGTTAATCCCACCGAATATAGTCTTTCTGCAAGATCTAATAGGAGACGATCAGGTTGCGATTCTTCCTCGCCCATTGCCTGAGCTGCCTGGACTGGGCCTACAGTTTGCGACTGTGAGCGGGCAGCTTGCAGCAGGTCATACAGCATTTTCGAGCCGGCACTATGAAGCCGCTGGGAATCGATTGCTTGCGGGGAAATTGAAGAAATGAGTGACAGCTCTTTACGTACCATAGATAGCGCATCTACCAGTAGCGCAGTGCCATCAGCTGCTGATATTACCCCGAAATTATGTAGCACCTGTCCGTGGGGAGTTTTCGCGAAACCAATCGATAAAATAACGTGATCTCGGCGCAAACCGGCTGCTCCGGCGGCATCTACTATCACGAATGGTTCTTCTGGGTTATTTGCTAAGAACTTATCTAGTTCGGGGTTACGGGCAACTTCACTCATGATAGCAGCGCTAATTCGTTGCGCATGTTTGACCGTTAAGGCTACTACCCCTAGAGATTCTTTCGGTTGGTTCGCGGCGTGCTGGCACACCTGGCGCACAACCTCTTCAACCTCTTGCGAAGAGGTTTCTACACATTGCGCCCCTATCGCGGGCATTCCTCTGCCATCAACTACGGTTAAAGTGACCGGACGAGAAGGACGAGGTACCGTTACTGGCATCACGTCTCGTCCGTAGTTGTGTTCTGCCAGGAATGAGGCTACCCATTCGTTTACCCGACTGCGGGTAGGAGGTGCAGTTAGTTGCGGGAATATACCGGCGAAATCTGAAACGGTTCCCTGTTCACTGCGGCGTACATCTCCCACAACTACCACTTGTTTAGCGCGAGCAACTGCCGGTATAACTTCCGCTAAATTGGCGTTTTCTATCCCGTCTAAGACCAGCAAATCTACCGGATGATCATTGCCAAGAATCTGCGGTATCATCACTGGCGGGATAGCGCGGATAGGACGCAGACGTTCCACAATCGGGAATTGTCCGATTATTTCTGGTAAATCGGTGCGTGCATCTTTGAGAACCTGTTCCAAGTCGGCAATGTTTTCAGTTTGCGATTCCACCAGTTTTGCCACCTGGCGCTGAATATGTTCTAGAACTTGAGCAGAGAGCGAATTAACTTGGGCAAGATCTAGTTCTCGTAGGCTGGCAGCTAGTTCTTCTAAATGTTCACCGTCAAAGTGGGCGAGCCTATCATCAAGTCGCAGCATTTCCGCCAAAGCCGATGCCCACCAGGCTAAATCTAGCTCCATGCGCACTAAATCGGCAGGGACTCTTCTGGCGCGTAAATCTTCTACCAGCTCATCTACCCCGAAATCGTGTAGCTCTTTCAAAATCGCTACCCGTTGTGGCAGTCTTTGAGCACCTTTTTCATCTGCTGAAAGGCTATCCATCAAACTGGCTAGTTTATCTAACGGCATTTCTGATAAATCACCAAAACCAGTTGAAAAGAAGGGTTGCAGTTGGGAAAGATGAGTACGCAGTGCTTCCTCAGCTTTTTGCATCTGGTCGAGGCGACCAGGAAGCACCGGCCAGCCCCCGCCCGGAGAATACTCACGCCAAATCCGTCTTTGCTGTTGTACCCGAATTAATTCCCGATGCAAATCTTCGACTTTACGTCCCGGACGTACCATGTCTTTAGCCTGTTTTACTAGGTGACGACGCTGGGATTCTTTCATGTTCAGGGCGCGTTCTTTACGCCATTTCTTGGTCGCGGTCGCAATCACCATATCGGCTGCTGAACGTTCAAAAACCTGGGGTTTGAAAACATCCATTGCTTCGCGCAAACCGTCAAGCATTTTCAACTGATCATGCCACTGGTTGAGGGTAGTGGCTCGGCGTAAACCGGTTTCTTTTTGTGTTCGGTCAATATCCGCGCGTACTTGCGGCAAGGTTCTACCTGCCAATTGATTAACGCCATCAACTGCGGTATCAACCATTTCTGGCGAAGACACCACCACCGAATACCAAGGGTTACTGGCTCGGGTTTGCGAGAATATTCCTTCTCGCTGGGCTTGTGCCAGTAGCTCTTGAACTCGTTTTGCCCCATCTGAGGCAATGTGATGCAAAGTTTCTAAATCGAAACGCACTTTGGTTCTAGGTCCAGGTTTCATAGCAGTTAAATCTGCTAACACCTGGAGCGCATCATAGGCGGAGACTTGCCAGGGGTCACGTTTACAATGCAATTGTTCCATATATCCGCCCAGTTGGGAACGGATTTGGGAAAGCTCATTACGCATCTGAGTGGTGGCAGCGCCCGCTTCGGAATCTATTGCGGGTACCGCAGTGCCAAGAGTTTCTAGCAGCTTTGCGGGTACAATATCGCGCCACCGGCTGCGATTAGATAAATCTAAGGTGAGGCTGTCTAAACCTAAACGCCCGAGAACTGCAAATACCTGTTGTAGGCGACGGCGCGCTCCCGGAACGTAGGCTATGGTTCTTCCTGCGCTGGCTCCGTCAGCAAGTATCGCTGCCACTGTGGAGGTTATTTCTGATTCTGGGGGCGCATCTAAGAGCAAGTTTGCACCGGAAGCGACCGCATCTAGCACATTGTGTTGAGCGGGATCCAGGTCGCCAACTCCGTGTTCTGCCAAGGGGTCACGGTCGGTTACTACCGGATCGGGCAGTGGGGACAGAACCGCTCCCGCAGCCTGGACATCTCCGCACAGCGCTGCGACTACCGGTGAGTGTTGCAATAAATCTTTATTAAGCGAAAAGTCTTTTACCAGGTTAGATAAGGGGTGTAGATACTGTCCGACAGTCAAAGAATCATACAGGTCAAACCCCAACAGGTGCCGCAATCCCAAACGGCGCAGCTCATGCAATGCATTCGTAGGGCTAAATGCTACCTCTGTCTGCAATCCCTGCAATATGGAAACGATTTCACCCTGTTCACCTTTTTCCCTCAGCGCAGCTTCTAGCGGGGGCCATACTTCTACCGCAGTATCTAAAGTGAGCAGCACATCCTCGTCTGCGGTTAAGGAAATTTCTACCGGACATAGCAGAGCCGGCCCGGTGATGGTACGCGGTTCGCTGGCGCGAACTTTTTCAATATCATAAACTGCGCTCTCGGTGTCATCTGGTTGCAGAGTATCCTCATTGGAAACCCCAGTTGAGCTTAGGGTAGAGGCAGCGGCCGCCGAGGTTTTCGTAGCTGAGGACGCGCCGCTCACGCTGGCACGATCCCAGGCTGCCCCCAAGCTCCCGCCCTGTCGCCAGGAAGCAGTACCGATAGCCAGATAAACCGGGCCGGAACCATAACGAGATTCACGATCACGCGCAGCGGAGAGCACTTCCCGTGCTCGAATCCGACAATGCGAAAGGGCGCGCGGTTCCCGTACCAGGTTTGATAAGCGTGTCGGCCGCCCTCCATAAAGTTGCGCCAAGCCCCCGGGATGCGCGGCAGATAGTTCCAAATACCCAGAGGCAGTTTCCTCTGCAATAATCTGCTCTAGATTGGCGCTCCAGCGCGTTAAGGCCTCATCAATTAGTTCTTCCCGGCTAGTGACAGCCGATTTTACCGGCTGTGCTTCACTGTCTGCCGTTTCTGTTGAGTTCATGTTGGTTTCCGGGTTATAGCTCACCATGCCAGCATACGAGAAGTAAAAGGTTTTCCCTGGTTGCCATGCCCTAAGAACTCGAAAACGACATTTATCACTTCCCCAAGACACCTAGCGATTTTCGCGCTCAGTTTCTAGGCGGGTTTCCGAGTGTTATCCTAGACAGGTTGAGGCGCTATCTCTCGCCTTACGCCCTCGTAGCTCAGGGGATAGAGCACCGCTCTCCTAAAGCGGGTGTCGGACGTTCGAATCGTCTCGGGGGCACTATAAAGACGCTGCTTTTTCCCGCCCTCAAAAGTCACTTTCGTCAGGCATAATGGCGAGGGCGAACCGGGGATTACTAACTTAGGTTCCGGTATCGCGTGACTGGTTATCCATAATCCGTTGCCGCTCTGCTCGTTCTTTCCGCCGTCGCATCGCCCGCTCACGCGGTCCCTCAATCGAAATAAAAGGACGGGAAACCCGGAGGGTAACATCGACTCTCCAATGTCGCCAGAGCCAAAGCCCCACAGTCACTGCCACCAGTAAAGAAGCTATCGCCCCCACCCCGAGTGACCAACGTGGCCCCCAATGTTCGGCCACCCAGCCAATTATTGGGGCTCCAATCGGAGTGGTTCCCAGGAAGAAGAGGAAATAGATAGAGAGCACTCGTCCTCTAATTTCTTCGTCAGTAGAAACTTGGATAGCAGCATTTGCACAGGTAAGCAGGTTTAGCATCACGAATCCGGTAGGTATCAGCAGCAGCGCAAACACCTCATAGGTGGGGCAAAGCGCCAATGCGCCCTCTAAAATCCCGAAAATTACCGCTGAAACCACCACGGTAAAAACCCTCGGTTGGGTACGGCGCGCCGCCTGGAAAGCTCCCCCAAGAGCCCCGATAGCCATCACTGACCCCAACAAACCGTATTCTCCCGCTCCTTTGCCGAACACTTTAGTTGCCATCACCGCTTGCGTAAGCTGGAAGTTTAGCCCCAAGGCTCCCACAACCGTCAAAATCACGATAATAGCTTTAATATCGGTACGGTTTTGCACGTATCGCAATCCCTCACGCATCATTCCCTTGGTGCGAGGAGCCTTTTCGGGGGTGTAAAGCCGGGCGGTATCCATGAAACATAGCCCCACCACCGGCACTATAAACAGGGCAAAATTGGCGATAAACACCCAGCCTGGACCGATTCCGGCAATCACAAACCCCGCCAGTCCCGGACCGATTAAACGGGCAGAATTAAAAGCCATAGAGTTTAACCCCACCGCATTAGGTAAATCCTGCTCGGTGACCAGTTCCGAAATAAAGGCTTGGCGCGCAGGGGAGGTTAAACAATCGGCTACCCCACTCACCAGGGCGATTATATAGATATGCCAGAGGGCGGCTACCCCGGTAAGTAACAACACTCCGGTTAAAAGTCCGCTAAGGGCGACTACGCATTGACAGATTTGGATGATGTGACGCCGATCGAAGCGGTCGGCAACTATTCCGGCAGGTATAGATAGCAACAATTGTGGCAGGAACTGCAAGGCGGTGACCAGCCCTACCGCGAAACCAGAGTGAGCGGTAAGCACGGTTAATACCACCCAGTCTTGAGCGACTCTTTGCATCCAGGTGGCGGTGGAAGCGAAGATATTGGATAGCCACCACAGCCGGTAGTTGCGGTATTTGAAGGAAGTGAATGTGCGCGACAAAACTACCTCCCCCATTTTTGGAATCACCAATCCGCTATAGTTTCAGCCTACTCGGGTTATTTCGTTGTGCCATCTATCCTCGCTAAAAGCGTAGCTGACTGGTCGAGGGACGAGGGTGAAAGATTAGCTGCTATCGCCTAAGTGACCCGATACACGGAGCTAGTTTTTGGACACTCTCACCCCGTCCGTTAAACTGTGGAAGTACTTTGACATTGGAGATGTCGCATAGTGGCCTAGTGCGCTCCCCTGCTAAGGGAGTTGGGGTGGATAGCCCCTCGAGGGTTCGAATCCCTCCATCTCCGCCGTGTGATGTCCCGCGACATATGTCCGCATATGTCGCGGGATTTTTTGGGTTTT